>NZ_JBFUIJ010000005.1:0-248510 GCF_056401935.1 Mucilaginibacter sp. P4_D1 | reverse complement strand
CCTTTAGCCTTTAGCCTTTAGCCTTTAGCCTTTAGCCTTTAGCCTTTAGCCTTTAGCCTTTAGCCTTTAGCCTTTAGCCTTTAGCCTTTAGCCTTTAGCCTTTAGCCTTTAGCCTTTAGCCTTTAGCCTTTAGCCATTCTTTATCAAAATACTTTCAATAATTAGTGTGGCATCTTCGCAGCTATCGGTGGCTGTTTCCATCGCCATAAATACATCTGTGTATTTTATAAGTTGTATGGCGTCGGTTTCGTTGGCCAGTAAATCGGCAAATGCTTCATTGTAAACGGTATCGGCCTGGTATTCCAGTTGTTTAATGCTGTTACAAATTTCGAAAATATGCGCCGAATTACCCAGGTTATTCATAGCCTTAACTGCACTTTCAAGCGCCTGGGTAGTTTGCAGGATAAGATCAGCAAGGTTGATAATAGGAGGGGTTATTTTAGGCACATCGTACAGGTTTATCCTGCGCGATGCCATAGCTATGCTATCTGCCACATCATCAATAGCCGCCGCAAGTTCGCACATATCTTTACGCTGAAAAGGAGATATAAGTGTACGCCCCGATTCGGTAAATACCTGGTGTGTAATTTCGTAACTTTTTGTTTTTAGCTTATCAATGTGTGTAAACTGAAATTTTTGCTCGTAGGTATCAGTGGAGTTCACCGCGGTATTAAGCAGGGTTGCCATTTGAGTGGCATTGTCAACCGCCCGGTTAAATAAATCATAAAAAACCTGGTTTGAGTTGGGGAATATCGACATCTATTGAAATTTTTTATGATACTTTTTAAGTAAAAATCAATTTAACAGTGTGTATACTAACTGTTTAGTATATGTTGGCTGTTTTTATTTTCGTGGCTAAATGTAACCATTAATTTGCAGCAATAGGTCACGGAATTGTTAATCCAATGTTAATTAAATGTTATCAAATTATTGGTGCTGTAGTTTGCCGTTAAATAAATTTCACCGGTAAAAAATGCTATGTAACATTTACTGTTTTTTAAAACAATAACACCATAATACATATTACATTAATATTAAGTAAACCGTTATGAAACCCGCTGATAAACATTATAAATTCATAAACAGTAAAACTGGTTATGCAATTTATTACCACTCCCTAAGCAGCGACCTCAACGCCACAGAGATCAAAAATCAACTGCAGGATATTAAAGCCCGTGTGGCTATACAAAATGGTATTTACCTGGAAACTGTATATTGGGAAGAGATAAAGGAAAATGCCGAAATACAGTAGTAGAGTCAAGAAGCAAGAATCAAAAAAAAATTGGCACGTAGATTATCCGATTTCAATAAAACATTGGCCCGCGAAGAAAATATTTAGGTTTGAGCATTTTGCGCTTATCTTGATTCTTGGCTCTTGACTCTTATTTTATTTGTTTTGTGCGGTTAATTGAGGTATATTTAATCACCAATTTAAATCACCTCTTTTTAAACACTTCCCGCATGAAAAAGATAGTACCTGCACTTTTTTGCGCCTTATGTTTTTGTACATCTGCGTTTTCACAAAACGCAAAAGCACCGCTTTCGTTAGACGGAATAGTATCACGCCTTCAAACCTTATCGACAACAAAAGCTACCGAAAAAGTTTACCTGCACTTTGACAGAACGACATACAGTGCCGGTGATACCGCCTTTTTTAAGGCCTATCTTACATTTGGCGAACAACATCAGCTATCAAAACTAAGTGGCGTATTGCACGCCGACCTGGTGAACCCCAACGACTCTTTGGTGAAGTATATAACGTTACAGGTTAACAATGGGCTGGCCTGGGGCGAATTTGCTTTGCCAAACAGCCTGCCAAAAGGCCTTTATCATATAAAGGCTTATACCAAATGGATGATGAATAGCGCCGACCCTAACGTTTTTGACCAGCCAATTATAATTAATAGCCCGGTATTGCCAACGCGTACACTATCAACTCAGCAAACTAAAATTGCCAATAAATACGATATTCAGTTTTTTCCGGAGGGTGGGACCTTTGTAAATGATATTCCGGCTAAACTGGCTTTTAAGGCTATTGATCATAACGGCATGGGGGCCAGTGTTAAAGGCGTGGTTGTAGATAACCTGAATGCCGAAATAACGAAATTTGAAACCAGGCACCTGGGGATGGGTATTATTAACATAACCCCTGTTGAAGGCAGAACCTATAAAGCCAAACTTACCTATGGCGATGGTACCAACGCCACAGTTGATTTGCCAAAGGCCGACGAAAAGGGTATGGCACTGCTTGTTAATAATACCAACCCCGATAAGCTATTAATTGAAATTAATGCCAACCGGGCCTATTACCTGGCCAATAAGAACAAAGAAATTGGCATCGCCATTTATTCAGGCGGCGGGGCTGTACGGTCGGTAAAGACAACTTTAGATGGCCAGGTGCTTGATCTTAACCTGGGTAAAAAAGACTTTCAGACGGGTATCGTACGGGTGACACTATTTTCGCAAACCGGCGAACCGATGAACGAGCGGCTTTCATTTATTCAGAACGATGATCTTATGAATTTGCAAACGGCGGTAAATAAATCATCATACACAACCCGGGAAAAGGTACATCTTACGCTGAATGCCAAAAAGGACGATAAACCGGTTGTTGGTTATTTTTCTGCATCAGTGGTTGATGCCACAAAAATACCCATAGATGAAAGCGCAGAAACCACTATTTTAACCAACCTGCTGCTCACATCTGATTTGAAAGGTTTTGTTGAGCAGCCCAATTATTATTTTAACCGCGTTACCAATGATACCCGCGCCGATTTGGATGTGCTGATGCTTACCCAGGGGTACCGCAGGTTTGAGTGGAAACAATTGCTTGGCGGCGATGAGACTACGGCATCGACATTTCCTGTTGAAAGAGGACTGGATATATCAGGCACTGTTAAAGCTAGCAACGGCACGCCGGTTGCTAATGGGAACGTAACGTTGCTTGCAAAAAATGGAGGCAGTATGTTAACGCAGGTTACCGATGCCAATGGCAGGTTCAGCTTCCCCAACCTGGCCTACACAGATAATACTCCTTTTGTAATCCAGGCAAAAACCGCCGAGGGAAAAAACAATACGCAGATCATTATGGATCAGCCTAAGGAGTTGGTTCTGATGGCTGAAAAAAACAAATTAATGGGTGGCAGCGATATTGAAAAAAATGATGACAAACCTGGCCCGGCATCTGTTTATATGGCCGATGCAAGCGGAAAACTATTAAAGGAAGTGATTGTAAAAGATAAATACTTAGAGTCGCACACCAATACTATTACCGATTTTGCCGATCAATCCGGATTGGGGCGTAGCCTGGAGGGGCGCCTGCCCGGAGTTTCATTAACCAACGGCGTGCCTTATTTGCGCGAAAGGGTAGGGATTTCAGAAGCAGGCCCCATGCTGGTAATTATAGATGGAATGCAAGGCGGATCCATTACCGATTTAAA
The DNA here is from genome assembly GCF_056401935.1 of Mucilaginibacter sp. P4_D1. NCBI lineage: Bacteria > Pseudomonadati > Bacteroidota > Sphingobacteriia > Sphingobacteriales > Sphingobacteriaceae > Mucilaginibacter > Mucilaginibacter sp. P4_D1. The sequence continues at coordinate 245,070 of NZ_JBFUIJ010000005.1, read as the reverse complement.
TGTGTCTGATGTAGAGAGCGTTAAAATGTTAAAAAATGTCGACGCCGCACTTTACGGTTTCCAGGGATCAAACGGGGTGTTAATAATAACAACAAAAAAGAGTAAAAGCCAGGTTGTAAATAAAAAACTATCGCCCGGGCTTATTACTTACGCTCCCAAAGGTTTTTACAAAGCCCGCACGTTTTACTCGCCTGCTTACGGCGGGTCGGTTAAGCAGGCCAATAAATCAGATGATCGTGTCACCATTTATTGGAACCCCGACGTTGTTACCGATAAAGATGGGAGCGCCTCATTTGATTTTTACAATGCCGATGGCAAAGGCAACTATCGTGTAATTATTGAAGGCGTAGATGATAACGGCAATGTGGGCCGCAGCGTTTATACTTATAAAGTTGAATAAATAAAAAACCCTTGCCTTGCGGCAAGGGTCAAAAAAACCACAACAATTGTTTAACCTTCTGGCTATGTAAACCTTAAGGTCAATTCCTAACTGCAATGTGGTTATTCTTTGGGTATAACAATGCTGATTATCAATTGTTTTAAGGAATGCTGAAAGTACACATGATGGGTTTTTTTTCCTGTGGTTAATGCCACTCAAGTTTTATTTAAAATTGAAAAAAGTATTGGCACTATCATTAAAACGCTATACACATAAAAAATTACCACCTTCATTTTTGAAATAGCTTACGGGTATATTTTAAGCGGTGGTTTGGTGAAAACAATGGCTGCAAGGTGAATGACTGTTGTAGAAAAGTATACTTGCTATGAATACTTCTCTACTATTTCTTTTGCAATCGTATCCACATATTCTTCTTGTTCTATTTTAGTTGGAATGTTAGCAATCCTATTAATTACGACCGTTAATTCATCTGAGGGACTATTTGAGGATCGGGCTATTAATGAGTTTAAAATTTCATATTTCCACTAATCACCGTTACCCATCAAAATATTCAGTAAATTGGGCGTTATATAATCAATATAGGGGATAAAATAGTCAGCTATTCCGCCGGCAACTTCCCAATTCATATCTTGCATCCTTTCTAATAATTGTGGAACGTCTGCTTGTATTGCCTCAAATGGCATTAGTTTTAACTTTTTTACAGCTTCGATGTCGCTTTTTGGTTTTGGTATGTAGTTTTTCATGATGCCCTTTTTATGGATAACCCACAAGCTAATCTATTCGTGAATTAAAAAAACTTACCGAGTCAGTTGTTCCAAACTGAAACTCATTTCTTGAGTCTGAGTATAGAATGTTGATGTAATTTTTGGGTTTCAGGCGATACATAATTGTAGTATCCTTTTCGTCAACAAGATAGTGGATTTCGATATCTTTCTTGTCAATAATTATCGGACCTCTAACAACCTCAACCTTTTGACTTGTTGGAGTTTTTCTGTCAAAGATAACCTTGCCGTCGAAGGTGAGAATAACACGTTTATCGCTGTTAGCGTAAATGCTGACATAGACGGTGCTGCGAGAACTCTTTCCGGTGCATGAACTCAACATTAGAAGAAGGACGCTAATTATCAGTCTTCCCATTTGGAATTGCTGGTCTGTCATGTTGTTTAACTGTTTATTGTTCGACTGAAGATTTCCGACAACGGCTGGTTGAGGCCTACATAAGTTTTGTCCTCCTCATCGCTACAAGTGTTTTTCAAAGCCTCCAGCTTTGTGGTCCGCATGCCAGATATAGTCCATGCTTGTGAAACAATCGGCGAAAGTTCATCTTTGATACATACGCTATCGGCATAAGCTAAAAATACAAAAACTTCGGGATGAATTGAACCTACGTGAGTTGCCTGCCAATAACTTACACGGCGATTATTTTTTCGCGGTTTACAAGGTTGGAGCGGCAGCCCTAAAATCCAATACCCAAACACTTAACCCTCAACTGTGCGGGCTTTCGCCGCAAATATTTTTGCTCAGCCGTAACTACAGCCCGCCCACGTGCGTCTATCCGGTATAGTTAATACTTTTTAACCATGACAACGCCCCGTTTATTTTTCCGTGTATCGGTAATGTTTATTGCCCTTGCAGCCGGTTTTGCCGCTAAGGCCCAAACCGCTGCTTTTAAGCCAAAGGATGCAGCCCTGTTTAAAACCATAGCGCACATGGATAGTGTAATGTTTAACGCCTTTAACAACCGCCAGCTGGATGTGATGAAGGGTTTATTTACTGCCGATGTGGAGTTTTATAATGATGGTAAAGGGGTTACCGGTTATGATGCCACCATCGCCGGCTTTAAAGGCATTTTTGAAAACAAACAAGCTGCCGACCTGCGTCGCGATCTGCTGCCCGAGAGCCTGGAGGTTTACCCTATGCCGGGTTTCGGCGCTATTGAAATGGGAACCCACCGTTTTACGCATACCGAAAACGGTAAGCCGGTAATTGGCGTTATGAAATTTGTACACATTTGGCAGTTAAAAGATGGCCAATGGAAAGTGAGCCGCGTGGTAAGCGTTGGGCATTGATAAAAAACTGCCAGTATTTGAAACAAATAGCTGCCGTTGTCTCTACCGGTGTACGCTACCAGGGGCGGGGAATTCCGGGCCCATCGTAAGGATGTTCAAGCGCGTTGATGATGCGCATGAGGCGATGCCTGGCACCGCTATGTTTAACTTCGGTTCGCATGGTTTCCAGGTTGCGGGCCACGGCTTCTTTCACGTCGTGTTGGGTGGTTGCCCGGTCAATTCTTAAACTTTGGGGTAAATCTGCGGTTTCAAAATAAGCTGTCAACTCCTGCTCTGTCATGCCGCAAAGGTAAAAAAGCAATCCGGTAATCGGTTAGACGTTTTTTACTTTCGCCTTTTACCTTTCGCCTTTCACCTGTTGTTTTCTTACATCAATGTTACTTTTCGGTCGCCAACAATCCACTCAAATTTTAATACTTTTGGTCAGACGGAAAAGCAGACTTTCGGACTTGCCGACTCTCTTAGCTTCCGGACTATATAAATGAAAGACCTCGCATACCTCAATAAGTTTTTTTACAAATACCGCTGGCGGCTAATCCCGGGCGTGTTGTTTGTAATTATATCTAACATTTTTGGTGTACTGCCGGCCCAGGTTATCCGCGTAGCATTTGACTTGGTTACCGAAAATATTGGTGCTTACCACCTTTTTGCCGGCTTTAACCGCCAGGGCATGATATATGATATTTTTGGCAGCAGCCTGATGCTGTTCGGCGTGCTGGTACTGGTGCTGGCCTTGCTGCGGGGCTTGTTTTTATTTTTTATGCGCCAAACCATCATCCTGATGTCCAGGCATATCGAGTATGATTTAAAGAACGAAATTTATAGTCACTATCAGCGCCTGTCGCTGGCTTTTTACCGTCGGCACAACACCGGCGACCTGATGAACCGCGTTACCGAAGATGTGAGTCGGGTGCGTATGTACCTTGGGCCGGGCATTATGTATACCATCAACACTGTGGTGCTGTTTGTAATGGTAATATACGCTATGCTTACTGTAAATGTGCGGCTGGCAGTATGGTCGGTATTGCCGCTGCCTGTATTAGCAGGGATCATTTACTATGTGAATAACGTAATTAACTACCGGAGCGAACAGATCCAGGAACGGCTGTCGGGTTTATCAAGTTTTGTGCAGGAGAATTTTTCGGGTATCAGGGTAATCAAATCCTACGTTAGGGAAGCCTTTGTACGGGAAAAGTTTGCCGCCGAAAGTGAAAATTATAAAATGCACTCAATGGCCCTTGCCAAAGTGCAGGCGATGTTTTACCCTATTATGCTGTTGCTGGTTGGCCTGAGTAACGTAATTACCATGTATGTGGGTGGGGTAGAGGTAATGAAAGGCAATATTACATCGGGCAATATCGCGGAGTTTATTGTATACCTGAATATGCTCAATTTTCCGGTGATTGCCCTGGGTTGGGTAACTTCGCTGGTGCAGCGGGCGGCGGCGTCGCAAAAGCGGATCAATGAATTTTTGCATCAGCAGCCCGAGATCATTTCATCAAAAGCCCCGGTACATACCATTAAAGGCGCACTTGAATTTGATAAGGTATCGTTCACTTATCCTGATACCGGCATCCAGGCTTTAAAAAATGTGTCGTTCAAAGTTGATCCGGGGCAAATGATTGCTATTATTGGGCGCACAGGCTCGGGCAAATCAACCATTGCCAACCTGGTTATGCGCATGTACGATACTACCGGCGGCGAAGTTTTGGCAGACGACATACCCCTGCAACAGCTTAACCTGGAGGGCTATCGGTCGCAAATTGGCTTTGTGCCGCAGGAGGTTTTCCTGTTTAGCGATACTATTGCCAATAATATCGCCTTTAGTGCCGATGTGCTTGATTTGCCGGTGGTAGAACAAGCCGCCCGCGATGCCGCTGTTTATAATAACATTATCGAGTTGGAGCAGGGCTTTTCCACTTTAATTGGCGAACGTGGCGTAACCCTATCGGGTGGGCAAAAACAGCGTGTGTCTATCGCCAGGGCCATATTTAAACACCCGCAGATATTGATATTTGACGATTGTCTTTCGGCTGTTGATACCCGTACCGAAGAGGAAATATTAAATAACCTTGGCCGTGTGATGCAGGGTAAAACCAGCATCATTATAGCGCACCGTATATCAACCATAAAAAATGCCGATAAGATACTGGTGATGGATAATGGCGAAATTGTGGAACATGGCAGCCATGAATACCTGATGCAGCTTAAAGGAACCTATTTTGAACTGTATGAAAAGCAGTTGTTAGAAGAAGAACAGAACGCCTAACTCCTCTGGTCGACTAATATCCAGGTTTCGCAGCGATAATAAATTTAACTTGCGCACAAAAAAAACGCTGTTTTGTTTTAAAAGTTGCAATAAAAATGAATAAAATACTTGCACTTTGAATTTTTATTTATATTTATGCCAACCAAAACTAATTTCAGGGATATTTATGGGAGATTTTGACAATAGAGAACGTGAAGAGGTATTTTCTAAAAAGGTGAGAGCCGGGAAGAGAACGTATTTTTTTGATGTAAAAGCAACCCGCTCAAACGATTACTATGTTACGATAACAGAGAGCAAAAAGCGTTTGGAGGATGGTGTGTTTATTAAGCACAAGATTTTTTTATACAAAGAGGATTTTGAAAAATTTGCCGAAGGTTTGAAAGACACAGTTGACTACATCAGGGCTAACCAGGATGTAGTTGAAAAACGCTATGAGTACGGCGAAAATCCGGAAGTTGCCAAAGCATCGGCAGATGAGGATTTTTCGTTCGAGATTTAACAGCGCAATACCAGGCTACAATGATATAATTAAACCCTGCCCATAAGGCAGGGTTTTTATTTTAATAACACATCGTTACATTCCTGCAGACATGTCTTTTGCCATAGTTGCGGCAAATACTACAAAACATACTATTGCTAATACGTAAACGCAAATGAAAACTATGGTTACAATTCCCCATAGCTTAAAAAAAGATTTTAGCTTACCCAGGCCGGCTGTTATGTGGGCTGTATCCTTAAAGTTTACACCTGCCTTTATTTTTACCGCAAACTGGTAAATATAAAGCGCGAAGAAAAAATAAAGCAAATCAATTAACAGGTAAAAAATGGTAACGCCGCCGCCAAAACCTGCCATTATTTTCAGGCCGGGATTGTAGGGCATCGTTTCGGCCATTTTTGAAAAAATAGTACCTATCGATAAGGCTAACAAAGCAAATAAGCCGCAAAAAATAAAGCCCAGGATACCTAAAAAGGTGGCCCACTTACCTGCCGACAGTAAATAGCTTTGCGCTTCGGCGGTTAAAATGATTTCGGTTGAACCTGGAGGGGTGATGTAGCTTTCGTCAGTTTCCATTATTAGTGTTTAAGTTTAAGTGTTTATATGGTACTAAAGATATATAAATAATTAAGCAAACAATAATTTGGAATGTACTGAAACTACAGCAAAGTACCCTTCATAAACAATAACGCTATTGAAAAATAAATGATAAGCCCGGTAACATCAACAAGGGTGGCCACAAACGGGGCTGAAGATGTAGCCGGGTCGGCCCCTAATTTTTTCAGGATGAGTGGCAGCATTGATCCTGCTAATGATCCCCATAAAACCACACCTACCAAAGCGCAGCCTACTGTTAACCCAACCAGCATCCAATACGGGCCGTAAAGGTGCGGCCAAACCATAGCAAAGGCAAAAATACGGAAGAAACCAATGATGCCTAAAGTAGCTCCCAGCATAAGGCCCGAGAGCAGCTCGCGGCGCATTACACGCCACCAGTCGGTTACAGTTACCTCGCCAAGGGCCATTGCCTGTATAATTAAGGTAGAGGCCTGCGAGCCGCCATTACCACCGCTTGATATAATGAGCGGGATAAACAATGCCAGCACTACAGCTTTTTCTATCGACTTTTCAAAAAAGCCCATGGCGGTAGCGGTTAACATTTCGCCTAAAAATAAAATAATGAGCCAGCCTACGCGTTTTTTTACCAGCTTAAAAAGGTTAATATCCAGGTAAGGCTCGTCCAGGGCTTCTGTACCACCAATTTTTTGAATGTCTTCGGTATATTCTTCATTGGCTATCCAAAGGATATCGTCAACGGTAACAATCCCTAATAAAATATTTTCTTTATCAACTACCGGGAGGGCGGTGCGGTTATTCATTCTAAAAACGTTGATAGCTTCTTCCTGCGGGTCGCTGGCGCTCAGGGCTATCAGGCGGCCATCCATCAGGTCAGATACCTTTGTTTCGGGTTTTACCAACAGTATTTCGCGAATCCGGATATCGTCAAGCAGGATGCCATTTTCGTCAATTACATAAATTACATCAATGGTTTCGGAGTTTTTACCGTACCGGCGGATGTGCGAGAGTACCCTTGTTACATCCCAGTTTTTTTTAACGGCAATGTAATCAGGTGTCATCAAACGGCCAACGCTATCTTCTTCATAACCTAAAAGCGACAATGCCTCTTTCCTGTTTTCTGGTGATAAATGCAGGATCAGTTTTTTAACCGCGTCGCCATGCAATTCGGCAAAAAGGGCAGTACGGTCATCCGGGGGTAGTTCGTTAACCAATTCGGCAACTCTTGGGCCCGATAGTTTTTTAATAATGCGCTCCTGCGTAGGGAAATCCAGGATACGGAATACGTTAACTGCGCGGTTAAGCGAAAGTATCTCGATAAATAAAGGGCCGTGTTCAGGAAGTTCATCAATCAGTTCTTCAACATCCGATATATTGAGGTTATTCAAATATTCCTGTAATTGGGTATTGTTGTCCTGCTCCAGTAACAATTCTATTTGCTCAACCATCTCTTCCATATAAATGCCCTCGTTTTTTACATCGTATTATTAATGTGATCCTGTTTTTTAACGACGGCAAAAGTCGTTTATTTTTTCAAATAATCCGGCAAAAAATTCTGTTATCTTTGCGGTTTTTAAAGTGAGTGGTTGATTGAGTGAATGGCTGATTAGGTTAGTTAAAACCTGTCCGCTCATTCCTGTTTTTTAACTTAATCAACCATTCACTCAATCAACTTAATCAACTTAAAAATGGGTTTACAATGTGGGATAGTAGGTTTGCCAAATGTGGGTAAATCAACACTTTTTAATTGCTTATCAAATGCCAAGGCGCAGGCGGCTAACTTTCCGTTTTGCACCATCGAGCCAAACGTGGGTGTAATTACTGTGCCGGATGAGCGCTTAACAAAGCTTACTGAAATAGTTCAGCCCAAAAACATAGTGCCAAACGTTATCGAGATTGTAGATATTGCCGGCCTGGTAAAAGGCGCCAGCAAGGGCGAGGGGCTTGGTAACCAGTTTTTGGCCAACATTCGCGCTACCAACGCTATCATCCACGTATTGCGTTGCTTTGATAATGATAACGTGATCCATGTTGACGGCTCGGTTGACCCAATTCGCGATAAAGAGATCATCGATACAGAATTGCAGCTAAAGGATTTAGACTCAATTGAGAAAAAGATTCAGAAAGTTGAAAAAATGGCCAAAACCGGTGGCGACAAAGAGGCTAAAAAAACCTTTGATGTTTTAACCGTTTATAAAAACCATTTACTACAAGGTAAATCGGCCCGTACTGCACCGGTTGCCGAAGAAGACAAGGAATATATTGCCGACATCTGGCTGCTTACCGCTAAACCGGTAATGTACGTTTGTAATGTTGACGAAGGATCTGTAAGTACAGGTAATGCTTACGTTGAACAGGTGAAAGCCGCCGTAGCTGAGGAGAAAGCCGAAGTGCTGATCATATCAGCCCAGATTGAAGCCGAAATTGCCGAATTGGAATCATACGAAGAGCGCCAGATGTTTTTAAACGATTTGGGCCTGACAGAATCAGGCGTTAATAAACTGATAAAAGCTGCTTACCGTTTGTTAAACCTGGCCACCTATTTTACAGCTGGTGTACAGGAAGTACGCGCCTGGACAATTACCCAGGGCTTTACAGCACCGCAGGCAGCCGGCGTTATCCATACTGATTTTGAAAAAGGCTTTATCCGCGCCGAGGTTATTAAATACGACGACTTTGTGAAATTTAACGGTGTTGAAGCTACCATAAAAGATAACGGTAAATTGGGCGTTGAGGGTAAAACTTACATTGTGCAGGATGGCGATATTATGCACTTTAGGTTCAATGTTTAATTAACCCCGGCGATATTAAAGAATATGGAGCAGGAAATTAAAGGCGTTATCGAAAGTAATTAATACGCCGTTCCGCCCGGCCTGCAACAAAAAAGGGAGTGCTTTTCGATGCATTCCCTTTTTTATGTGCTGAATTTACGCATTTAATATGGTTGAATACCTCATAGCAACGCTATTAAAACCTCCTGCCTATAATGATTTTAACAATCGCTTTATCTGTATTTGAGGTAAATCCATAGCCTATGCCGCCGTTAACTTCCCATTTGGGGTCGAAGTTAAGGTCGGTTGCTACAAATAGTTGGTGGTCCTGTTGTTTAAATGCATCATAATGAAAAAATGGCCCGGTACTTCCGTAATATTCTAATCCAAGGGCAACTACTTTAGTTACATCGTAACTACCTTTTACATTGGGCGAGAAAGTAAAGCCGCGGTTAACATCGGGGCCGGCGAAGCTTTTTTCTAATGTTGGATTGACAGAAATATATAATTTGTTCCATTTTTTATCCACAATAGGCCTTATTTCCAGCGTGCTTGTATTGGCAGAGAATGCACTTTTTTGAAAACCAAATTCGGTGGAGATACTTACGCCCACAGGCCAGTTCCAGCTTTGCGGGGCTGCTACCCTTGGCCGGATGTGCGAGCCCACATAGGCAGTCCGCCCGCCGTCACCTATCGAATTGAAAAAATAAAAGCCTGTTTCAAACCAGGGAGTCCAGCCATGGGTTATCTCGATAGTTTCATGTACAACATGGTTGGTAGGTAATTCGCCATTAGCAGCTGCATTACTTCCGCTAATGGTATAATTACTATGGAGTTCTACCATGGTATTGCCTTTTTCTACCGTTTCTGAACCATATACCTGGATCTCGTAATTATCCTGCGCTTTAAGTTGCAGGGTGATAAAGGCAAAGGCCAGCAAGCATAAATATTTCATTGAGTTAGTACTTTTATAACGTATGCAAGCTGCATACACTATAAAACTATGGCTACAATCTGAAGCAAAACTGTAGTTAACGGCTAAATGTTAATTGTATCACTAAGGTGACAAAATAGGCTCTAAAACGTAATTACAAAAGCGTGTAAACCTGTTTGGTGATGATAATGGATGGTGTAGCCATAATGTTGGCAAATGTTTTTTACCAGCGTTAATCCCAGGCCGGTGCCCTGCGATTCTTTACCTTTTTGAAAGCGCTCAAAAATCAGGTCGGTGTTTAGCTGATTGACGCCCCCGCTGTTTTTTATGGATAATGAATGCGCTGTTAATTGGATAATAACTACGCCGCCGATAATGTTGTGCCTGATGGCATTGCTGAACAGGTTGTTTAACAAAATATCAACCAGGTATTTACTGGCCAATATCTGTTTAGGTTGAAGTTGATGCTGAAACGAAAGGTTTTTACTTTGCATCAATTCCTGGAATTGCTGCATCTTTTCGGCCAGCATAATGTCAAGCTCAATGGGTTCTTCCTCGGTTATGAGTTTGTTTTCTAACTTGGCAAGTAACAATAAAGAGTGGTTAAGCCTGCTTGATTTATTAATGGAACTATAAATATCTGTTATCTGCGCCAGCTGATCTGCACCTAAAGTTTCGTCCTGGATCAGTGTATCCAGTTTGGTTGTTACTACTGCCAGCGGTGTCATCATTTCATGCGATGCATTCTCTGTAAACTGTTTCAGTTTCAGGTAATCGTGTGTTACCCTTAATGACATTTCCCTGATGGCTTCGTTTAGCTCGGTAAATTCGTCTACCTCGCTTGGTTTGCCGGTAAATTGGTCAACATCGGCAATATTGAATTGCTTTATTTCCGTTAGTGTTAACCGGAACGGTTTCCAGAGACCGTTAAGCAGGTATTTATTGGTAATAAACAGCACAAACAACAAGCCGGCCAGTAGGGTGAGGGTAATAATGGTAATAACCTCGATAAGATATTTTTGCCCGGCCCTGGAAATGGCGATAACTACTTTGTAATTGTTGTTTTTTACTTTAACCAGGTCTTCTACCGCGCGGCCGGCTTCGGCCCGTTGTTCTTTGGGGTTAAAATAAGTGGTATCAAAAAAACGTTTTTGCAACTGCTGCAGGTTTGTTTTTACAAATACAGCATGGTCCCGGTCCAGGTCGTATAGCTGCGGGTTTTGGTCATTACTCCTGGCATATTCTTCGGCCTCGGTTAGCTGTTGCTGAAGGCCGCGATCTAGCTGTTGTTGCGCTATATAGTTAATGGCAAAATAATAAATAACCGCCCCAAATAGTAAAACAGTCAGGGTGATGTATACGCTTGTCCGGGTGTAATGCTCAGATAGTTTCATGAGCTGATAAATTTGTAGCCAAGGCCGTATATAGATGTCAGGTAGTCTTTGCCGCCTGCATCCAACAGTTTCCTGCGCAGGTTCTTGATATGGGTGTAAATAAAATCGAAATTATCGTGCATATCCATCTCATCTCCCCAAAGGTGCTCGGCAATGGCATTTTTAGATATTACCTTACCCTTATTGGCAATAAAATAAAGAAGCATCTCATATTCCTTACGCGTAAGTATGATGGGCGTATCATTTACTTCAACAGTTCTGCCCGGTATATCAATAGATATTTCGTTAAATATCAGTTTGTTGCTGGTGTTTAATGCTTTGCGGCGGTATACAGCCATTAAACGCGCCTTTAACTCGGCAAGGTGAAATGGTTTGGTCAGGTAGTCGTCGGCACCAAGGTTTAGCCCCTTCAGCTTATCATCTAACGAGTTGCGGGCCGAAATGATCAGCACTGCTTCGTTCTTATGGTGGGTTCGTAAAAATTCAAGCACATCAAATCCCTGGCCGTCGGGCAAACCTATGTCCAGTAGCACGCAATCGTAGTCATAGTCGGCCAATTTTTGTAGCGCTACAGTCAATCCACCACAGCTTTCGCATATATTGCCGTCAACATTCAGGTAGCTTGTGATGTTTTCACGTAAGCTGTGCTCGTCTTCTATTACCAGGATTTTCAATGCGGTTTTTTGATCAAAGATAAAATGCGAAATTGAAGATAAACTGAAGTGCGTGTACCCATTTGTGATAGGATACAATAACTACAGATTTGCTTCATATTCTTGTGGTAATTTACAAAAAAATATGCCTCAAAACGCCAGTATACCATTATCGCCCAAAAGGATAAACGCTCCTTTGTAACAATCCGGAAGGTGAGCGGGAGCAAATTGGTTTGATAAATGGAATTGTTTATCTTTTGGGCAAAACAGGCAGCTAAAATAAAATCAACATGGCAGTTATCGAACCAATTCGTGAAGATGTTACCCATCCGGGACATATTAAAAAATATTCGGCACCCCTTCGCCTTTGGCATTGGGTTAATACTATTGTCATCAGTGGTTCGCTGCTTACCGTATTAATCAATGCAACCATTACCGATAGAAGGCCGGTTACAGCCCTGGTTAAAGATGAGCTGAAGCACGCGGGTGCCGTAGTAACCGACGACCAGGCCGGCTCAGTTGCCCACGCGCTTGGCGATAGCGTATGGAGTGTGCATACCTATTTTGGATATGCGTTGGCTGCTTTACTATTATTCAGATTGGTACTGGAGTTTTTTCAGTTAGCCGATCAAAAATTCATCGGTAGAATAAAAGGGGCATACCGGCAATTTCAAACTATTAAAAAGGAAAGAGAACTTGCAAAGCATGAACTTGCTGTAAAAAGTATTTACGCTGCGTTTTATTTGCTGCTTATTATTATGGCAGTAACAGGTTTATTCCTGGCTTTTGAAGATCTGTTGGCACCATTCAAATCTATCAGGCACAGTGTTAAAGAGGTTCACGGTTTTTGCATGTACCTTATTATTGCTTTTATTGTTGTTCATATTGCAGGTGTTTTCCTGGCCGAGCGAAAAGATGATGGCAAAGGCATCGTTTCGGATATGATCAACGGCGGTAAATCATAGCAGGATAGTTTTAAGTTTTGAGTTCTGAGTCTTGAGTAGGAAGCCTGACGTCTGAATTGTGATTCTGGCTTAGAACTTAGAACTCAAGACTTCAGACCTATTTTCCGGTAATCAGCTTTGCCATCAGGAAAGCGGCCCCGGCGGCAAGGGCGCCAATTACTACTACTTTAAAAGCGCCGCTTAATGCCGGCTGGCCAGTCATTTTGCTTTTAAAATAGCCAAAGATGAAAAGGCATATCAAAGTAACCCCACAGGAATAATACAAAGCCTCCTGGGCACTGTCGATAATAATATATGGCAATAGGGGGATAATGCCGCCAATAATGTAGGATACACCAATGGTGATGGCGCTTTTAGTGGCGCGGTTTGCATTAGGTTCTTCAAGCCCAAGTTCATAACGCATCATAAAATCTACCCATTGCTTTTTGTCTTTGGCCAATTCATCGGCAATTTGCCGTTGCAATGGTTCAGACAGGCCGAACCCGGCAAATACTTCCATTACTTCGGCTTTTTCCTGCTCGGGTAGTTTCTCCACTTCCTCATATTCGCGTTTTAATTCCGATTGGTAATGATCTACTTCCGTGCGCCCGGCAAGATAACCACCCAGGCCCATGGCAATTGATCCGGCAACAATCTCGGCAATACCTGCGGTTACCACAAGGGTAGATGAACTGATTGCCCCGCTTAAACCAGCCGCCAGGGCAAATGGAACGGTTAAACCATCGGACATGCCGATAACAATGTCCCTGATGGTCTCCGAGCTGGTTACATGGTGTTCATGGTGCATTTGTTCTCTTTTTTATAGCGAATATACTATTGTTAAATAACAGTAGTAAGCATGAATGGTAAGTTAGAATTATTCTTGATTTAGAACCTAAAGCTTTCGACTAATCCTGTTGATGCTTGCGGTGGATGTGGCAAAATAAACCCCAATAGCTTGTCGTTTTTACTGTTACTGCGGAAACAACAAGGACCGCTCTTTTTGGAACTGTCCTTTGTTTAAATATCAAATGATAATTAGTGCTGCCAACCGTACATTTTTCGACCGCTATAATTGATGAGTTAAAGGCCACATCAACAATAGAAGCTAAAAAAAACAAATATGAGGTGGTTCGACCCCAGCCTCGGGATGTACAATTCTACTCGCTTAACTGACCAGATTTTTACTATTTAACAATCGTTATAGTTGCCTGTCGCGCAACAAGAGCCCACTTATTGTCAAGTTTCATCCAAACATTTGTGTACCTTCTGATCACCTTTTTATCGGTATTGTCTGTTACACCTCTAGGAGTTACTTCTTCTCTACCCATTACAATAGCCGTATTTTCGATAACGGAGATCTTTTCGATAATTTTTTTAAATGAACTATAATCTATTTGGCCAGATTTGATCAGTTCAACAATTTGCGGCCTGGTAACTACCATATTGGCCGGATTATTTACGATCAGTTTTGGGGACCAGTAAGTGTTTAATAAGCCCGTTAAGTCGCCCGTTAAAACTGCGTGGCTTTCTTTTTGTTCCAACTCACGGATCTGCTGTTCTTCTTTTGTTTGGGCCATCGCGTTAAAACAGTAAGTTGATATTAAAATTCCTAAGAATAGGGTTTTGATGATGTGTATTTTCATAATGTAAAAATACACAGGATGCAAGGCCAATTAGGTGTATAAAAACGACATCTTTAAATTAATATCTAATTTATGATGTACGTCGTTTGCTTCTTCATTCAATAAACCGGTTGGTGTAATACCTGAAAATTGCTTGAAATCTTTGATCAGGTGTTGAAGATCGGAGTATCCACAATCAATGGCGATATCAAACCAACTTAATCCCGGCTGGTCTTCTTTCATTTTGAAGGCTTTATTGAACCTGGTGATCCGGTAGTAGGCTTGCGGGCCAACACCTATGCGTTCCATAAATTTTCTTTCTAATTGCCTGTTTGATAAGCAAACTTGCCCGGCTATCCTGCTTAAAGAAAAATCAGTGTTATGCGAATTAATGAATTGATCTATTTTATCAATCGGGTGTTTATCAAATTTCACGGCCCCGAGTTTGCCTGTCAAATATTGTTCTATAACCTGGATCATCTGAAGATAGCTTTGGGCATTCGCTAATTGTTCGTTAACGGATTTAACTTCTTTCGGGACTACGAGTTCAGCATCTACGTATTGACTTTCAAACACCGAAAGCGGAACGCCAAACAACCGGTATAAAGCGCCAGGTTTAAAAACCACTTTCAGCATCAAATAATCTTCGTCAAAATGCAATCGGTAGGAAGTGGTTTGTTGTTGAGAGAGGTAGCTGTAGGCCCTATATTGGGTATCGCCTGTTTGTATATTTACAGAGGTAACACTTCCCTTAGGATTAAAAGTCAAGCATTGTTCGGCACGTGGATAATAAAGTTTAACAGGACTTACCGTCGATCCTTTAAAATTAAAATGAAGTAACAGGTAATGATCTACAAACTCCTGTAAACATGCCGAAGGTTTGAAGGATTGATAAATCATGCTGTCGTAATTTTATCCCTAAAGATAAAAAATCCCGGCTCTTGTTAAAAGTGAATTATTCCTGATTGAAAAATCCTGATTGTCTGCGTTTTTGCAAGTTGTGTGTTGATGTATTTTATTAGGTAAGCTTGCTGAAGACGCTGGTTCAAAAGTTTATTGACCGGTAATCGAAATTTTTAACTATGCCGGTGAACCGCTGCCAAAGAAAAGTGAGAACCACCTATTGACGAAACTTTATGTTTGTTAAGTTTATCATTTTTTTATTTGTAATTTTATTAACAAAGAATCTTTCTTGCGGTAGCTAAAATAATCTGCCGGCCAAATTAACCTGTCACACAGCCTTAAAATGAGTTTTTACAAAAAAAATAAACTGGTTTTAATATCAAGCCTGGTACTGTTCATTACGGGCATTATATTTATAGGTATTCAGCTCTCAAATACAACCTACCTGCTGGTTTTTTATCGAAAATATATTTCAATAGCATTTACTTCCTGCCTGTGTTTAATTTTGATTGGGGCTGGTTATATGCTGTTGCAATTTACGGGTAACAAAAAGGTCATGGCGTTTTTAATTGCCACATCMTTATTGTTAACCGCTATCTGTACATTAACTCTTTTAGAACGTATATTTCATTTTAATGCGGGTGTGGACGGAATTTTTGTGCCCAGGGGGCATTCAAACCCTATAATCTATCCATCCACGTACGGCAAAATGCTACCGGCGACGGCGGTGGTCTATTTATGTCTGGGCCTGGCCTTGATCGGATTTTGCACCAGGAATAAGATTGTTCACATCTTTTCTCAATACATTTTGCATGTGGCGTCTGTGATTTGTTCAATTCTCCTTATCGGCTTTGCATACAGCGGAATCTCCTTTGTTGACATGCAGGCTCACATGCTGAATTATTTTTGGTTAGGTAGCTGGATTATCACGTTATCAATTGCAGCTTCGTTTCGGTACCCGTCACTTGGGTTAACGAGTTTGTTCAGCGGCAACCTTGTGGGTAACAAAATGGCCAGGAGACTTTTTTTAATGATGGCTGTATCAATATTAGTCTTCGGGCTGGTGAAGGTAAAATACCTCAGTTTTACGATATGGCAGTATGATACATCCATCTCGTTGTTTGTGTTTTGCATCCTGGTAGCTGCGTTGCTGATCATCTGGCATACCGCCAATTGGCTGAACAAAGTTGATCTGGAACGCATTAAAGCAGAATACGAATTAAAGATACTGAATGCGGAACTTGGAGAAAGGGTAAAAGAACGGACTACTGAGTTATCTGATCTGCTTGAAAAATATAAGGAGAGTGAATTGAAGTTCAGGTCCCTGGTTGAAAAATCGATGGTTGGTGTATATATAGCCCAATTGGATAGGCGCCTTACCTATGTAAATCAGCGGTTCGCAGAACTTTTTGGTTATGAGCCCCAGGAACTCATAGACATGGGGGACAAGGTTGTAGACAATATCTATAACAGGGAAAACCGTGACAGAATATTGAAGCAATTAGAGGATCGTAAAGCTGCGAAAAAGAATGTTACAAATTTTGAAATAGAAGGGGTAAAAAAGGACGGTACCTCATTCTGGGTGGAGGTTTACAGCAGCTTAGTGACTATAAAAGGTGAAATGACTAGCATAGGGATGTTGGCAGACATAACCGAACGTAAGAAGGCAGAGGAATCTCTCATACGATCCGAAGCCCGTTTCCGCGGCGCTTTTGAAAATGCGTCTATTGGAGTAGCACTCGTTTCTTTAAAAGGCGAGTGGCTGCGGGTAAACCGCGCCTTATGCGAAATTCTGGGTTATAACGAAGGTGAATTACTGCTGTTAACCTTTCAGTTAATAACCCATCCGGACGATATAGCAAGCGATGTGGAGTTTTTACGCCAAATGTTGCGCGGAGAAACGGACTATTACAAGATTGAAAAACGATATATCCATAAAGATGGCAGTACTATCTGGATAAATTTGAATGTTTCCCTGATCAGGGAAACAAATAAACAGCCGGCTTATTTTTTATCAATAATAGAGAACATAACGGAAAAAGTAGAGTCGCAGCTTAAGTTTCAAAACCTGGTAGAGAATTTTATTGTGGGTGTTTATATTTATCAACATGGAGAGATCGTTTATGTAAATCCAAGGTTACTGGAGGAATCGGGGTATAGCGAGGCAGACTTGATAGGGCGACCGTTTGAAGAATTTATTTATAAAGATGACCTGGCCCTGGTAAAAAACGCTGCCGCCGAACGAGAGAAAGGACAGATTGATGCAATAAGATATGAGGCCAGGTTTGTAAAAAAAGGTGGCCAACCGATATGGTTTGAAATATTTGGTAGCAGAACAGTGTACGAAGGTGCGCCTGCGCTGATGGGGACGATGGTTAATATCACCGAGCGAAAGGCCGCTGAAGAGGAAATACACAGGCTATCACGCCTTTACCGCTTTGTAAGCAGCATCAATGAATCGATGCTGAAAGCAGAGAATGCTGACCAGGTATACGTTGATGCATGCCGGATAGCTATAGAGATTGGGGAATTTCAGATGGCATGGGTTGGCCGTTATGATAAAAAGAATGACTGTATCATTCCGGTGGCTTGCGGCGGTCATGAGGATGGATTTTTGGCCAGGATCGGCATCAGCGCCATGAAAGTCGCCGAATCTGCTATCCCATCAGCCCGGGCAATTCGTGAGCGGAAACATTTTTATTATAATGACATCGCCAACGACCAGGATATACCGCAGGACATCAAACATGAAATGATCAAACGCAACTATCTGTCAGGAATTTCGTTCCCCATTTTTGTCGACGGCGAGATCGTTTCGGCAATGGTACTGCTGATGTCTGAGCGGTTTTTCTTTAATGAACAAGAAATTGAATTGCTGCGTAATGTAACTGATAATATCATGTTTGCCCTTGATAAATTAAAAATGCGGGGGCTGCAAAACCAGTCGGAGGCAAACCTCAAATCGATATTTGATACAACGGAGGTAAATTACATGCTTTTGGATACGAATTACGACATCGTGGCTATAAATCAGCAGTCAAAATACTGGCAGAGGCATCTTACCGGAGTTTTGTTTGAAAAAGGGGTGAATGTGATTGATGCACTATTGCCCGAAAAAAGAGAAGCTACCAGAGCATTATTCGATAAGGTTATATTGAACAACCACTCCGAAGATTACGAAACAAGCTATTTAAAAGATGGGGTTTATACTTACTTCCTGGCCAATGTAAAGCCCATACACGACGGTAAAAAAGCTATAGGGGTATGTATAACCGGCATAAATATCACCCGGCAAAAAAAACTCACCCTTGACATGATAAAACATGTAGAGGCCATAGAAGAACAGAATAAAAAACTACGCGAAATAGCCTGGATTCAATCCCATGTGGTTAGGGCGCCGCTTTCCAGGCTAATGGGTCTTATCGATTTATTCAGCAACGAAGAAAATGATGATGACGAAAAGCGTGCGATATTGAGTTATATGCTCGTCAGCGCGAATGAGCTTGATGCTGTTATTAAAACTATTTCAGATAAGGTACACGAATAATAATAAACTTAACAAGCGTGATAAATAGATTACGCTCCCATATTTGCTGAACATCGATGCAAGATAGTGGCCCCTTATTTGATGGAAAGAGTTAGGGAACAGGCAGCTGAATGCCAGGGTTATTGGCCGTGGTTTATGCTGAAAAGCATGGCATTTTACACCGGGATGAAGAAAACCGATCAAATAATGACCATAAAAAACGCAAAAACCCACTTAGTAGTAGCTAAATAGGTTTTTTGTGCTCCCGACGAGATTCGAACTCATATCGATGGTACCGGAAACCATAATTCTATCCATTGAACTACGGGAGCAGAGCCGCAAATATATAAAAATGATAGTTAAAATGGCCGAAATTTGAAGAAGATATGTTAGGTGCTGTCAGGTTAGTTTCGCCGTTACAAATACAAAGACACCATTTGTTTCCAATAGCGTGGCCGGTGCGCGTAGTTATCCCAAATATATAGCTGGTGTGCGATGCCTTTTCCAGCAAGCAATGCGCTAAAATCACGGTTGCTATGTACAAAAGGGTCTGTTTCGCCTACCGCCATAATGATCTCGACGTTGCGGATGGCATCTAAAATTGTGCCATCGTGCAGGTTGGCCATAAATTGCTGGGGCATATTAAAGTATATATCCTCATCGCGATAGCCATCAAACAGATCTTTAAAATCGTCTATTTGCAGGGTAAGATCAAAACGCCCGCTCATGCAAACTACTTTCTTAAAAATAGAAGGATGTTTCATTGCGATATTGATGGCATGGAACGATCCCATGCTACAACCGGCTACTTCAAAGTAATCGCCGCCATTTTGGGCTTGCATAAAGGGTAAAACCTCGGTAAGGATATACTGTTCGTACTGCAAATGGCGTGCTATGCGTGTGGCCGGATGCACCCAGTGGTTATAAAAGCTTTCGATGTCAATACTATCTACACAAAAAAGCTGGATTTCGCCATTTTCAATTTTGGTTTGCAGCGCCTCAACAATGCCCCAGTTTTCGTAGTCATAAAACCGCGCCATCCGGGTGGGGAAAAACAGCACTGCCCGGCCTGCATGCCCAAATACCAATAGCTCCATATTACGGTGTAAATTGGCGCTAAACCATTTGTGATAGGCTCTGTTCATTTGTGGTCCGGCGTTTTGCTGCGAAATTTCCAAAACAAATGTTAATCAAAATTAAATAAATGGTAATGCTTACCTGTTAATATTAGCTGTAATTACCTGTTTCCACAATTGGTAGCCAAGCGGGCTTAAATGCAGGCCGTCGCCAACAAAGTATTCTTTTTTAGGGTAACCTTTGGCGTCAATCATCTCTTTATAAATATTAATAAATCGCCAGTTGTTGGTGTTTTTAACAATTTCGGTTTCGATAAGGTTATTGGCATATTTAAATTTATCAATGATGTTCCACCGGCTAAGGCTTGGTTTTAATGAAACAAAATAGCAGGGCAAATCGCCATAGCGGTGCTGCACTTCGGCAACCAGTTGCTGAAAAAATATAAAAACTTCTTCGGGATGGCGGCCATCGCCAAGATCATTATCACCGGCATATATTACCAGTCGTTTGGGGCTGTAGGTTTCCATTACCCTATCAAAAAACCAAACACATGCAGCCAGGGTCGATCCGCCGAAGCCCAGGTTAACGGGTTTTAATTCCTTAAAATCCTCTTTAAGCCCTGTCCACATCCTTATTGACGAACTGCCGTAAAAAATAGTTTCGGGCTCATATTCCTTGTTTAAACTAACTTTTTCAAGTTGTTTAATATCTTCTTCGTACCAGTACATTAAACTATTTTAGGGTGTGCAATTAATTAATGCTTGTAAATTACTCAAATAATTTAATTACAGGTACAGCACTTGCTTCAAAATGAAAATTGCGGTGCTTAATAAAGCTCAAATTTGCGGGTATAAATCAGTTTACCGGCGTAATAGATATTCAATTGCCAGGTGCCTTTTATTACTTCAAAATCATTATCGAGTGCGTAGGTGCTCGCATCGGTTGCATTTACAGCTATATCAATGGGGTACCTTACACTTTTAAATGATTCTTTTTTCGCGGTGTCTACAATCTCTGTGGGGAAGATCCATTCAATATCTAACTTTGCAATATTGCCATGTTTTCCGGTTATTTTATATTCAACGCCAAATTGGGTTCCTTTTTTAGCCTCAATTCTGTTTGTCTTTTTACCGAATACCTGATTTGCAAAAATGGAATGATCGCCCGATGGCGAACCAGGCATCTCTTCTTTAAAAACTGTTGTTGATGTTGCCGGGCCAAAAGTTATTTCAGTAAATTTTACCCGCGGTGCAGCCTGTTGGGCATTAACCGTTAAGAAACCTAAAACCCAAATAAATGAAAGCGCAAATGTTGTGATTTTGATCATGATGTAAGGTGGTATATTAAGGCTAATATAATATTTTCATGTAGCGCGTATATTAACTAAACAAATTAATAAACCACGAAGCGATGCCGGTGGCTACTTTAAATTAGGAAAAGGCATCCGGTACGAGACCGAAAATTTTTGGCCGTTAACTAAAACAGCCTGGTTTTCTTTTAAGGACGACTTTAGTTTGATGAAAGCCGAAAAGTATTTTTTATCCAGGTAAACGCTATATAAATCGTCGGCTCGTTTTATGGTTGTTTTGTTCTTAAGATCGGGCCATGCGACTTGCCAGGCCAGCGGTTTTTCGGGAGAGTCCTGGTAGTTGGTCAGCATTACTTCAATGCTATCCGGCAGCCATTCGGTTGCCCTGCCGTGCTGGTATTTTACAAGGTTATCGTAAACGGTAGTAAAACAAGCGGGCGCTTTATCCCGGTTGGCTCCCCAGCGTAAATTGCCCGAAATGCTAATTGTTTTCACGGAATCAAGGTTTAGGTACAATTCGGCAGTCGGTTGATCTGTAGCTCCGGAAACATTGGTGTACTTGGGCAATCTTTTCAAACTATCTGTGATGCCCAGGTCATCAATTGTTTGTAGCAGGTCCTCGTGGCTCAGGTTAACCCGGTAGTATTCAGCTTTGTCGTACATTATCTTTTTGTAAATCACCTGGCCGTTTTCGTAAATGGCAATGGTGGGCGCATCAGAGCTTAAAACCATCTGCCATGGATTAGTTTCTGTTAGTACCACTAACGGTCGTCCATATCCTGTTTTGTGCCGTGGTTTGCAGGAGATAGTTATAATGCAGCCTATTAAAAGGAGTGATAAGGTTTTCTTCATGATGTTTAAGTAACATTATAACTTATTTACCTGATCTTTATTACCCCCGTTTTATACAGATCGATAGCCAGCTTCAAAATTTCTTCAATAGTTTCAAGCGGCAAATCCTCATCAGCATCAAAAAGCATAATTTTCATGCGTGCCCGTTTTTCGATGATTAGCCCCGGATGATCAAAACGTTTGCCTTCAACAATGCCGATATAAGGTTGCAGCAATTTTTTATGCACCCACAGGTAGCAAAACATTTTGCCTTTATAGCAAAAAAATGACATCCCATATTTCCAGGCGGTGGTGATGTCGGCATCCTGTTTCAGTATGATTTGGCGCAGGGCCAAAAGGCAGCTTTTTACCGGTTCGGTTTGTTGAAGATAGAAATTATCAAGTGGGGTAGGCATACACTAATACTTAACGCCTTTTATAATATCCCTTACTTCCATTAATGCAAAACCCAATAAGTTTGGTCCGCGCCAGCAATAAATATTATTCACATCTTCGTCATCCTGCGCCAGCCCAATACCCCAAATGGTATCAACAGGGCTGGCTTCTACCAATACCCTGTCGCCGGTATTTATCAAATATTCGGCAAATTTGGGGTGCTGGTTAAACTTGTGGATATTACCGGTAACAACAATTTCAAATCTCTTGCCGGCCCAGATAATTTCGTCGAATCCCAAAACCTGCCGCCCCAATTCCTTTACCTCGCCGGGGCTGTTGGCGGCAATTATTCTTTCGCCGATTTTTGGATTGCCAAACAACATGGCTTTGTTGGCCATCATCCAGTGTTCGGCAGTTTTGTAGGTAATGCCATCAACAGTAAAAGGCAATTCAAACCATTGGCTAAAACACGATTTATCAATTTCGGCCCGTTTGGTCCTGTGGCCCCAAAAGAACAGGTACTTAATATCGTCGCCGTTTTCAAATTTATCGGTGAGCCATTGCAGGCTATAGTTTTGTTCCATCTTATAAATCCCGTTTTACCAATTCAATTGCCATATCCAATACCTGTTTAATGGTATTTACAGGCAGCACTTTCCCTGCATCCAATATCATTATTTTTATCCGCGAGCGGTTTTCGAAAGTAAGGCCAGGGTGTTCCATCAGTTTGCCTTCACTGAAACCAATAAAGGGCTGTTGTAGTTTTTTATGCGTCCAGATATAGCAAAACATTTTGCCTTTGTATAAAAAGAAAGGCATATTAAATTTCCAGGCGCTGGTAATGTCTTTATCGTGTTGCAGGATGATATCCCTTAAGGCAATGAAGCTGCTTTTTAGTGGTTCGTCCTGCTCAAGATAAAATTGATCTAATGGCAATAGCATATCCTATCTTTTTTAAAGAGTCCTTTGTCGCGATTTAGCGTATGTAATTTACAGGTGATTGAGTAAACATAAATCTGTTGTTTATGCTTTGCCAGGCATCAATAACGATACAAGGAACATTATACTGCAAATTGCCAATATAAAGTATATGAATTTTCCAATGTCGTTAAAAGTACGTTCTTCCTTTAGCAAAAGGTTCCGGAATGGGGCGGATAATATAAGCGTTAAACAAAGTAATACCATAAAACCGGGCGCCAACCGCATGCCCATGAAAATATCCTGAGACTTGTTTTGTGCAACAACGCGGTAAAACTCCGGGGTTAACAGCGCATTCCAAATTATTACGATAATAATTGCTGCGGGCACTTTCATGGCAAAACCACCTTGCGATTGCAGGCTGGTTATTGTTGTATCAAGGTCAATTGGCAAAGGTTTTTTATTACCTGTAAAGCCTGTCTGCGCTATCTGGCTTATAGTTTCTCGTACGTTGCCCGAAGGTCTAAAAACAACCGGCGTTTTATAATGAGGTACGGTATGATTAATAACCAGGCCGTTTGTAGTAAAACCACGATTATACGGCTCAATTGATACTACATCTGCAGGTCTGAAATACAGGGTACATAATGGCAGGTTTAAGCTGAGCTGATTTTCGGTAACAGTTAAGGTAGCTAAAGGCCAGGTTGCACTCAGCAGTGCATATCTTGCACCGCCGGTTTGTGTAAATTGATAAGTGTTCATTTGTTAGCGCTATGATTGACGCGTACCATAAAGCTAAATTTTTATTTTGAATTTCGAAATTATTGAACTATTTATCACGCTTTTGCCTTTCACGACCGGGGGACGGGGCTTTTACCTTATCTTTGCCGCACAATGATAAAGCAAGCGCTCGAAAACCTTAAAATAACAGCCCTGAACCAGATGCAGGAGGCAGCCATCAACGCGGCAAAAAAAAGCGATGTGATCCTGCTATCGCCAACCGGCTCTGGTAAAACGCTTGGGTTTTTATTGCCTTTGCTGGGTTTGCTGGATGCCAATATCCCCACGGTGCAGGCGTTAATTATGGTACCATCGCGCGAACTGGCCTTGCAAATTGAGCAGGTTTTCCGTACAATCGGCAGCGGCTTTAAAGTTAACTGCTGCTATGGTGGCCACCCGGTTAAAATTGAGCGCAACAATCTTTCGCAGCCGCCGGCCGTGCTTATAGGTACGCCGGGCCGCATAGCGCATCATTTACGTCGTCACAGTTTTAGTACCGATACGATACATACCCTGGTATTGGATGAGTTTGATAAAGCGTTGGAGTTTGGTTTCCAGGAGGATATGGCTTTTATCATTAAGCAAATGCCCAACATCAAAAAGCGGATGCTGACATCGGCCACCAAAATGGACGAAATTCCTTCATTTACCGGCATGGTGAGGCCAATTGAATTGGATTACCTGACCAATGCCACCAATAAACCCGATATTAAACAAAAAGCTGTAATAGCCGAAGCCGCCGATAAACTGGATGCCTTATTCGCTTTGATTTGCAAAATAGGCGACCAGGCCACACTGGTTTTCTGTAACCATCGCGAGGCTGTTGAACGTATCAGCGATTTGTTATATGACAGGGGCCTGCCACACGATATTTTTCACGGTGGTATGGAGCAGGACGACCGGGAACGGGCCCTGCTAAAATTCAGGAATGGCAGCCACCGCTTATTAATCACTACCGACCTGGCATCGCGCGGGCTGGATATACCCGAAATTGAGCATGTGGTACATTATCAGCTGCCCCATAACGAGGAAGCTTACCTGCACCGCAATGGCCGCACGGCCCGTATGCATGCCAAAGGCACATCGTACCTGCTGTTGGCGCCCGATGAAAAGCCATCCTATTTGAAAGATATGCCAGAGGTTGAAGAGCTGCCCGAACATCCTGTGGTACCCAAGCCATCGCCCTGGGCAACGCTTTATGTAGCTGCCGGTAAAAAAGACAAGGTAAATAAAATAGACATTGTTGGCTTGCTGCTAAAAAAAGGCGGGTTGGATAAAGAGGATGTAGGCTTGATAGAAGTGCTGGATTACACCTCATACGCGGCTGTGAAGCGCAACAAGATAGAAAAGGTGGTGCAGCAGATTAAGGGCGAAAAGATTAAAAACAAGAAGGTTAAAATAGATATTTCCATATAATTTAATACCAATAGCATGAGCAATAATGATATCATGAAAAAGCTGCGGGTAGCTATGAAGTTTACCGACGATGATATTGTAAAAGTATTGGAGCTGGCCAACTTCCGGATTACCAAAACCGAACTGGGCGCCATTTTCCGTGCCGATGATCACCCCAACTTTAAACCCTGCGGCGACCAGATCCTTCGCAATTTTCTGAATGGCCTCATCATCTACAAACGCGGCCCTATGCCCGATAAGCGCGCACCTAAAACTGAAGAGAAGAAAGAGGAAAATAAATAATTTCACCATTGGCTGTGAAGACACCAAGGCTAATAAGTTAAGGGTTTTCAACCCCGTAGGGGTATAACATTTGTAGAGAAAATAGAAAAATAATGCTCCGTGCCGTAGGTACGGAACTTAGGTAGCGTACCTACGGCACGCAAAAATGTTAATTACAAGTGCTACAAATGTTTTGCTCCGATGGAGCAGCCTGTCAATTCCTTAACTTAATAGAATTAGTGTCCTTACAGCCAACCATCTTGTTATAACGGAATCGGCTGTGAGTACACAGCCGATCGGGTAAAGGTTTTTTACATGCAGATTAATATTTTTGGAGCATCCGGCTCCGGCTCAACCACTTTGGGGAAAGCCCTGGGGCAGGCGCTTGGTTATCCCGCATTTGATGGCGATGAATACTTTTGGATGCCATCTGAAACCCCGTTCACCGTTAAGCGAAAGCCAGAAGAACGTAATGCCATGCTTAACCTGGATACAGCCCCTTACGAAAACTGGATACTAAGCGGTTCGGTGGTCAGTTGGAACAATAATTGGGACTTCGACCTCTCGGTATTTTTGTATATCCCAAACGCAGTAAGAATGGACAGGCTCAAAAAACGTGAGTTTGAACGTTACGGCGATAAGATATATACCGATCCGGAACGCGTCATCCTCTACCATGAATTTTTAGATTGGGCGAAGGGCTACGATGATAACACCACCAATGGCCGTACCCTGCAGGTACACCAAAACTGGATGAAAAGCCTCAAAAAGCCCTTGTTGCTTATTGAAGGTGATACTACTGTAGATGTGCGGGTAGGGACTATATTGCGGAAGCTGGAAGAGTTGAAATGACTTTTTATGGCGTTATAAATTTGACTGTGTGTCGGGGAACTTCAAAAAGTAGAGGAATGTGCGATTCCTTCCTTGGGGAAGGAGGAGGTAGGGGTTAAATCAGGCGTTCGGGCCAGCGTTTTGTAGTCAGGCGGCTAAACCGCCCCCTGGAGGAGACTTTTTTAACCCATCTATACTTCGGAATACCCTCAAACAAAAAGAGCGATGATCCTAAAATCACCGCTCTTTTTGTCTCATATCTCAAATCTGATATCTCAAAAGCAATCTACCTCAAGTCCACCACTTCAACACCGGGGTGTGCTTTTGCGTCCCAGCCAAAGGTGCTGTCGGCAATGGGAGCATTGGGGGTAAAGCTTTTTACAACATAGTTGTATTTGTTGCCGTTTTTATCGAATAAAAGGGCACTGTAAATCTGTTTTTTAGCTTTATCAACCAATAGACGTACTTTAAAAATGCTTGCCTTTTCGTTTTCGGGTGTCAGGTCTATAGCCTGGTATGCTTTGCCGGCAATTTTTTGTTCGCCTGTGTACAGGTATTTGTAGCCTTTTTCATAGATGGTAAAAATCTGCGAAGGATTGCTTAAACCATCGCCGCCCTTGGCGGCATCGCCTACCTGTACCTCTTTATCTTTTTTAAGGTAAGTCCACTGGCTTTTGCCGTCGCTGATGATCTCTTTATCCACATCCTTTGCCGATGCGGAGCTGTACAAAGTAACCTTGTATTTTCCGGCTTTGGCTTTGGATATCAGTGTACCGGTCTGCGTTTCTTTTACGCCGGCCTGCTGGTTATCAAGGGTGAAAGAAAAATCGGCTTTAATAAGATCGTATGATTTGTATTTTGCGCTTACCTGGTTTAAAATCGCTTTAGCCTGGGCATCTTTCTGGGCAAAAGCATTGGTGCAGATGGTTAGCGCTAACAGGGTGTATAAGATTGTTTTTTTCATGTTTGTTTTATCATCAACAACTATTCATGTTAATAGTTATTGGTTTAGAGCATATTTATTGTATTTGGTTTAATCTTTGGCTTTTTGCAGGGTTTCCAGGTAGCGTTCAAGGCTATATTCGTCGGGGTAAAGTACATCACGGGCTTTGCTGCCTTCAAAGGCGCCAACAATGCCGGCGGCCTCCAACTGGTCGATGATCCGGCCGGCGCGGTTGTAGCCCAGTTTCATTTTACGCTGAATGAGCGATGTTGATCCTTGCTGGTGCAATACAATCAAACGTGCCGCTTCTTCAAACATCGGGTCGCGGTCATCCGGATCATATTCTTTAGGGCTGCTGGTTTCGCCTTCGCCAACGTATTCAGGCAGTAACATAGCGGTAGGGTAGCCCTTCTGGTTGCCTATAAAATCAGATATCGCCTCAACTTCTGGTGTATCCACAAACGCGCATTGTAAGCGGATGAGGTCACTACCGGTTGAAAATAACATATCCCCGCGGCCAATCAACTGATCGGCACCACCCGCATCCAAAATGGTACGCGAATCTATTTTAGATAGCACCCTGAATGCCAGCCTGGACGGGAAGTTGGCCTTAATAGTACCCGTAATAATATTTACCGATGGCCGTTGCGTTGCAATAACCAGGTGTATCCCCACGGCGCGGGCCAGCTGGGCAATACGGGCTATGGGTACTTCTACCTCTTTACCGGCGGTCATCATCAAATCGGCAAACTCATCAATTACCAGTACGATGAATGGCAGGTAGCGGTGTTTTTCGGGGTTGCTTATTTTACGGTTAACGTATTTGGCGTTATATTCTTTCAGGTTACGTACCTGCGCATCCTTCAGCAAATCATAACGCTGGTCCATCTCGATACAAAGGGAGTTGAGGGTATTTACCACCTTTTTGGTATCGGTAATAATAGCGTCGGCTTCATCAGGTAGCTTGGCCAAAAAGTGCCTTTCTATCTTACGGAAAAGTGTAAGTTCCACCTTTTTAGGGTCAACCAATACAAATTTCAGCTCAGCGGGGTGTTTTTTGAATAATAAAGAAACTAATATGGCATTTATACCAACCGATTTACCCTGGCCGGTAGCACCCGCAACCAGCAAGTGGGGCATTTTGGCCAAATCGGCTATAAAAACCTCGTTTGATATGGTTTTACCCAAAGCAATAGGCAAATCCATCGTGGTGTTCTGAAACTTCTCGGTCATCAGGATCGACCGCATCGACACCATTTCGGGGTGCTGGTTAGGTACCTCGATACCAATGGTTCCCTTACCCGGCATAGGCGCGATGATACGGATACCCAATGCAGCTAAACTCAGGGCGATATCATCTTCCAGGTTTTTGATTTTGGAAATGCGGACGCCCGGGGCAGGTATAATTTCGTATAAGGTAACCGTTGGGCCAATGGTGGCTTTTATTTTGTCAATCTCGATATTATAATGGTTCAGCGTTTCAACAATTTTGTTTTTGTTGGCTTCCAGCTCTTCGGCATTAACCGAAATTTTGTTTGAACCATGGTTTTCCAGCAAATCCAGGTGCGGGAATTTGTAGGTGGCAAGGTCAAGGCGATGGTCATAAATGCCAAACTGGTTTACCAGTTCCTGGGCTTTTAAATCGTCGGCTTTTTCAACATTCAATTCAGGCAAAGGGCGATTAACGTCAATAGTCAGTGGTATTTCGGTTTCGTCGTCGGGTTCGGCTTTTGTCGGAATGGTAGGTGTTAAAACAATGGGTTCATGATAAATCGGTGTTTGCTCTAACGGCTGCTGTTTTATAGGCTCGGGTTTAACAACATTAACCGGGCTTAGGGGGATATCTTTTACACGGTTGCCGCGGGGCCATTCAACAGGCAGGTCAATTTCGTCGTCAATCAGCTCAACAGGCTCGGGCGATACTTCTTCAACAGCTATCGGAGTTACCTTTTTTTCCTTGCGGGATGGTATTTTAAAATCGATGTTATAGGCTATCACCATCACTGTAAGCGCTGCAAATACAAGCAGGCCGCCGGTGCCTGCGGGGCCTATCTGGGCATCAAGCAGCCGGTTGCTCCAGTAACCGAAGCCGCCCTCTAAAAAATGAGGGTAATCTATAATAAACGCGTGAAAATAGCCTATTGCTGTTGAGATGAATACAATGCTGAAGATAGAGTAAGCGATTGTTTTAGCCAGCGAAAAAAGCCTCACCTTGAATAACAGGCGATAACCCAACACAAAAAATACAAATACAAAAAGGAACGATGCTACCCCAAACCACTCATAAATAAACTGGTTGCTCAGCAGCGCCCCAAATTTACCCAGCCAGTTTTGTGCAATGTGCGGCGTACCGGTATCGGAAATTTCCTGTATGGTTTTGCCGGTGGCCAGGTTATGCCAGCCGCCATTGGTTGATGAAATATAACTTTGGTCTTCCTGCCAGGTAAACAGGTAGGAGGTAAAGGCGATCAGGAAATAAATGGCCAATAAAAGCGAAAATAGGCCCGCTATTTTTACACCACGCCCATTTTCCATATCAAAGCGGGGCATTTTAGGGAGCAGTTTTTTTGCTTCCTTCTCTTTTTCGGCCTTGCCGCCTGTTTGGCGTGGCTGATTATCGTCCTTAAAACTATTTGATTTAAACTGATTTGCTTTTACCGGCATCCTGATGTAACATCCTTTAACTGCAAACTTACATAAAATTTCACCTATGTAAACTTTGCAAAAACAACATATAAATTTTTATCTACTGTCAAGTCAAAAGCATTTAATCGCGGGTTTTTAGCCCAAAGCCGTAGGTTCTGAGTCAAAAATGACAATCAAACTTATGGCTTGCAACTAAGTACTGATGACTTAACATTACCCTCATCAACCACCCAAAAAATACTAAGTGTTGAAATATAAAGTTAGCAGATTAAACAAATATTTAGGCGTATTTTTATTTTTTTAGTATAATTGAAAGAACACCGCGCTTTACGTTTAACGCGCAGGTTTGGCCTTTATTTATGTACAGATAATGAGTATAGAACAGGTTGAAGAGTACATTGCTACCACCGATTTAACCGGACTGGCACAGCTGCTTGCCCAAAATCCGAAGCTGGCCACGACATTAACCAGCCAGCGGGTTTCGCCGCTGATGTTGTCATGCTATTACAAAAAGCCCGGCGTAACCGAGTTGTTGTTAAAATACGCCGGCGAGCTTACCATGTTTGAGGCCGCCGCTGCCGGTAAACTGGATTTGATAGCCAACCTTGTTTATGATAGCCCCAACTCGCTTGACGATTATGCCGACGATGGCTTTACCGCCCTTGGGCTGGCCTGCTACTTTGGCCACTATGATGTGGCCCGCTACCTGGTGCTAAAAGGGGCCGATGTTAACCGGCCTTCAAACAATGGGTTTCATGTGTATCCTTTACATTCGGCTTGTGCGGGTAACTATACCCAGATAGCCAGGATGCTGATTGAAAACGGGGCCCTTATCAACATAAAACAACAGGCTGGTGCCACGCCGCTGCACTCTGCTGCTCAAAACGGTAACCTGGAACTGCTGATCCTGCTGATGGAAAACGGCGCCGAAATTAACACCCGCATGGAAGGCGGTAAACTCCCGGCAGATTTGGCCCGCGAAAAAGGTTTTGATGAGATAGCGGAGATATTGGAATAGGGGAGGGTGAGGGTTTTTGGATGAAAGAGCAAGGATTGAAGGAGTAAGGATTCAAAGAATAAAGCCTTTTAAATATTAAGCTTCGATTGATCTCTTGCTTGTTTATATCTTTAATATTCTTAATTGATTGTTGTTTTGGTGAATGAAAAAGATTTATAGTGTAGAATACCTTAAAGATGTATCCAGTCAAATTATTGATTGGAATTACGAATCTATAAAAGGGACTGGGGTATTTGCTAAACTGGAAAAGTATGCTCATATCGAAATAAGTATAAGAACGACCGAATACTATACCGATGAAATAATCTGGAATGTAAAAGAGGAGTTTATTCCTATCGAATTTCATCAGGAGATAAGCGAAGTATTAACATTTTTTGGGAATTATTTAAGTGCGTTAAAGGGAAGACGGGAAAAAAATCTTGCCTTTGAAATTACTGACGGTAGTTTTAACTTCGATAGCGGGCGGCATTCATTTATGTTTGCAACTGTAAGGGCATTGGTAAGTTGCTTTGACAAAAAAATATTTGAGGTTAGCCTTATGCAGCGGGAACGGATTATTCACGCGAAAAAAAATGGTTTGGATACTATTAAAGAATGGGCGAAATATTTTTCGGAGGAGAAAATAATTGAATCGCTTCAGGATGTAGCTTTGACATCGCATATAAGAAGCTTTTTAAATAAGGATGACCTTTTGAAGTTGAAACTGACTTTACATTTATCTCAAGCACAAGATATTTTAGGGAACAGGTTTTTAAGCGATAGTACCTTGATCGAAAAAAACATAATTACAAAATATGGTGATTTATCGCGGATTGGACTAGCCCACATAGCCTTAATCGCGAATAATAAAGCTGTTTTTCCTCATATAGGAGTTTTTCGCATGGATTTGATACGCGATAAATTTGTGTAATATCGACATTGAAAAGACACAATTGATGATAGTTACTACCGGCCAATGTGGTTAAGGCCTGTGTAGTATGAGCAAAAAGCCCGACCCCAACTTCTATCAGTTGGGGTTACGCCCTGTTAAGTTAATACACCTTCACTTTTAGGCTTCTCTCCAATTTTCTGTTTCTCCAGATCGTCAAAATATTTTTTCTTTACAACGGTGGTCATTTTATGATCGCCGGTGTGGCTCCAGCCGGGGGGCATTACGATGTACAGGAATTTATTCTTGATACCGGGGGCTTTGTACACATCTTTGGCTAAAGCTACTATTTCGCCAAAATAGGCATCCAGGAAGCTGTTTTTGATCATGGGGCGGCTAATGCCATATTCTATCGGGATGTTGCGGTCTTCGTTTTGGTAGGTGCCAAAAACACGGTCCCAGATGGGGAGCAGGTTGCAAAAATTGGTATCCATATAGGTTACATTGCGGGCGTGGTGCACCCGGTGGTGCGATGGTGTAAGGATAATGTTGTTCAGGAAACCCAGGCGGGCATCTTTCATCGCATTTTCGCCAATGTGGATAAACGTGCCCCAGAAACCATCAATAAACATGATAACGCCCAGCATAAGCGGGCTAACGCCTAATAATATACAAACCGTAGTACGGATAAAATCGGCATACGGAGCCTCTAAAAAGAAGTGCGCATTGCTGATGGCAATATTCATGCTTTCGGGCGCGTGGTGGGTGGAGTGCAGGCACCAGAACAACCTTACCTTATGACCAAAATAGTGGTACAAAAAGTGCGCAAACTCCCAAACAATATAGCCATATATAAACCAATACCAGGTGAACGACGTTTTAAAAATGGYATACTTTTCAAACAGGCCTATACAAAGCACCACCATGGCAATTGAAAAATACCTGCCGATAAAGGAATTGAAAACGAACGAAAAAAACGACAGCTTATAATGGATAACATTAAAACGTTTATAAAACGCCCCGCGAATTATCTCGAGCAGCAGCAAAAAAGGCATGATGGGGAATAGCATAGCCTGGAAACCTTCGTAAGTAAGCAGCCTGCTATAATTTCCTGATTTTACAATGTCGGTTAAGCTACCCCAGCTGCCCCAGCCAAAAAAGCCTTTAAAAAGATCAAGTATGTAATTGAAAAAAGTACTCATCTGAATTTTTATAATTGGTATAACCGGCAGGTTAATGTATATACA
The DNA here is from genome assembly GCF_056401935.1 of Mucilaginibacter sp. P4_D1. Classification (NCBI taxonomy): domain Bacteria; kingdom Pseudomonadati; phylum Bacteroidota; class Sphingobacteriia; order Sphingobacteriales; family Sphingobacteriaceae; genus Mucilaginibacter; species Mucilaginibacter sp. P4_D1. The sequence continues at coordinate 211,969 of NZ_JBFUIJ010000005.1, read as the reverse complement.
TTACAATATTATAAAAATAGATTTACAAAATGAAAAGATTTGGGTGCTGTAACATGTAACAATTTGCCCTGTGGTGTGGCGTTTAGTAAACAAAGGCTTCCATGTGCTGCACGTGCTCTTCAAACTCCAGCAGGTAATTGGCATCCTGTTCAAAATACCTGGCCTTTTCGTAATCTTTGCCGGCAAACAACTTAATTGATTCAAACGAATCCCATTTGGTAACCGTCCAGAAATGGCAAACATCGCCGTCTGTTTTTCGCCATATTTCGGCAGATAGGTTGCCTTTTATGTTTTTGTATTCGGCAATGCCGGTATCTTCAACATATTTAAGGTATATGTCGGCATCGGTGGCTTTTGTGCGGCCGTGCCAGATACGTGTTATCACTTTTTCCATAAACTATATAACGCGGGCTTTAAAAGTTTGTTTAGCGGCCAATTTGATTTGATTTGACGTGCTTATGTAAAACAGAATGCATAGGCGTATGTTATTTGCACAGTAATATAAATCAAAAAACCGCACCCAAAGGCGGGGTAAAAACACAGTTATGAATGTTTATCAACAAAAGTGGCTAACGGTATTGCACCATACCAACTTGCCCGGATGGAAGATTGAGGCACAGGGAGATGATATTTTTATTGAAATGCCCCACGTTACAGATCTGAAACTAATACGCGATAACCTGCCCGAAACACTGGCTTTAATGGCCTTAGATATTGCAGGGCCGAAAGAAAGGTTGAAATTTATTATCCACAACGGTTACGAGCAGTTTGATTACCTGCTAAACCCGGGTGATGCCGATTTGAATAAAGCTTAGGATGCTAAACTACCACCATTGCGAGTATCCATCAGGATTATCCTGAAGAAACTGGGGATGACGTGTTGTCATTAGAGCAACACAAGAACCATGTCATTGCGGGCGCAGCGCGGCAATCGCGAACTGTGCAGGTCCGCCATACATAACTCGCGATCGCTTCGTTCCTTATAATGACGCGCCTGTAAGTCGCTGACTGTCAACATCACATATCCGTCATTGAGTGACCACCAGCTTAGGCTGAAAAAAATACTAATGACATGGTTGCAAGTGGGGCGGTTGCAGACGCAATAATATTTTGTGGATCCTTTAAAAAAGCGGTGGAAACGTGCGATTCCCCTCTCGAGAGGGGCGGAGGGGTGTGTTTATGCACGCGCAATAAAACGCGTGCAAACACACCCCTGCCTACGCGCCTCCCATCCCGCCCCCTCTCGAGAGGGGAACAAAATATAAGAGTTGTCTAATCGCATCTCGTACATTAGAAACCAAAAAATATCATTGATAATCAACACCTTAAAAACAAGTCATTATAAGGCACGAAGCAATCCCCTACATGCTAAGTCCCACATAGTTCGGGATTGCTTCGTACGTCGCAATGACGGTAATTTAATGCATTCGTTTAACTATATCCGTAGCACGTCATAACGATTTTTTTCAGATTTTACCTGATGGATACTCGCAATGACATAGATTGAATAAAAAAACAACTTTGATAATCAATAGATTACCAGTGCGTCATTATAAGGCGCTGAATAAATTATTCACTCCTCAAACTCTTCACCGGGTTTGCTTTTGCCGCTTTTACGGCCTGGAAACTTACGGTTATAAGCGCAATAATTATGGCCGCCAGGCCGCCTATCGCAAATAACCACCAGCTTATATCAATACGGTAAACATAAGCTTGCAGCCATTGGTGCATGTAATACCATGCAATGGGTGCGGCAATAGCAAAGGCTATTGTAATAAGCATGATAAATTCTTTTGAAAACAAATAAACTATACTGCCCGCGGTAGCGCCAAGTACTTTACGGATACCAACCTCTTTTATCCGCTGCACCGCCATAAACGAAGCCAAACCATACAAGCCCAGGCAACTAAGGAATATGGCTATAGCCGCAAAAATTTTATATAAAGCCGATAACTGATTTTCCTGTTTGTAGAAACCTGCAATTTTATCATCCAAAAACTTGTATTCGTAAACAAAATCGGGGAATGTTTTCTCAAATATTTGTTTAACCGACTGTAATGTGGCCGCAATGTTGGTGGTTGCCAGTTTTACCCCAACCTGGTTGTACATGGTTACGTTTGTAGTAACAAGCAAGGGTGCCAGATCATGCCGAAATGATCTGTCGTTAAAATCCTTCAACACACCAACAACAGAGCATTTTATTTGATCGCCCCATATGCTTATCTCCTTGTTCAAAATATCCTCCGGCTTTTTAATTCCTAAGCTTCTCAGGAGCGATTCATTTACTAGAAATTCTCTTGTTGTTTGGGAAGGCTGCAAATTTCGACCGGCTATCAGCGTTAATTTATAAGCCGGTATATATCCCTCGTCGGCAAATTTGGTGATCGCCTTAAAATCTGTTTCTTTGATGGCATGGTTAAACCGCATACTGCTCCAGGTATCATTAGCATCTTCAACCGGCGTGTTTGAGCTGTAACTTACCGCCTGCACACCATTTACCGACAATAACTGTTGCTTTAAATAATCCAGCCTGCTGATGCGGAGACTATCTACCCGGAACGGAACATTTACAATGGCATCTTTATCAAAGCCTAAAGGCTGATCCATAAAATAATTCATTTGCCTGACAATGACCAGCGTGCCGATAATGAGTGCCTGTGCAATGATGAATTGAAACACCACCAACCCCCGTCGTAATGAAATTCCGTTTGCCGGGCTTGCTGTAAGCTTACTCTTTAAAGCATTAACCGGGTTGAAGCGTGATAAAACGATAGATGGATAAAAACCGGCGAGCGCGGTTACAACAATTGTTACCGTTAGCAGAAATAAAATAATGGTGGGATTATTCAATATATTGAAAGAGAGCGAAAGCTCTAACAATCCACTTACATAAGGTAATGCCAAAATGGTAAACAAGGCTGCAAGTATTACGGCGCAGGTAACAATCAAAAATGTTTCAAAAATAAACTGGGTTTGCAATTGAGCTTCGCTGCTCCCCAAGACCTTGCGCACGCCAACTTCTTTTGCCCGGTTAACAGCTTGCGCGGTAGATAGGTTGATAAAGTTTACGCAGGCAATTAACAGGATAAATGCCGCTATTAGCCACAATACGTTAAGTAGTTGATGACTAATTGTTCTGTTGCTGTAATTGCCCACCTGCGTATCATAATGCACCGCGCTTATAGGCTGTATAATATGGCTATCCTTGTTGGCAGGCGATTGTACCTTTTGTGAGTAGGCCCGTAATTGCTGGTTGAAATTCTCGACCGATACATTGGGCGGCAWCAAAACATAACAACCAAAGTCGGGTACGGTGTTCAGCCAATCGGTAGATTTTGCCAGGTAACTCCCGGTAAAACCGGTTCCAAAGGCTACCACAAGCTTCAGCTGAAAATCGGTATTCGCCGGTATGGTGGCAAGTATGCCCGACACTTTCAATACGTCGGTACCGTGTTCAAACATGTAGCCGCCGCCCTGCAGCTTAATGGTTTTACCTATCGCCGTTTTCCAGTCGCCAAAATATTTTTCTGCAACCTCTTTGGTCAGCAGTACATTGTTAGGGTCTTTTAATGAAGCATATGAACCTGCAAGCAGCGGAAAATCAAATATTTTAAAGAATGATGGATCGGTGTAAAATACGCCGCGCTGCTCCTTAAACACCTGGTCAGTATTTCCATTATTATCAAGCGTAATCAACTGATCATTTTGGCTTGCAAAAACCGGGGCCAATTCTATTTGGGGAAAGGTCGTTTTTAACCCTAATGGCATTGGAAAAGGGACATCTTTCCCATAGGTAATATTTGCCGATTCGGCGTGATGATATTCGGTTAACACCCTATACGTGCGGTCTTTTTTCGCATGAAAACCATCAAAGCTGGTTTGGTATTGTATGATGATAAAAATTACCAGGCAAACGGCAATGCCAACAGCCATACCAATAATATTAATAGCCGCATAGCTTTTGTTACGTGTAAGATTACGCCAGGCTATTTTAAAATAATTTTTGAACATATAATTGCGATTTAATTTGTGAGGAGACCACACAGGGGTGGTTTCCTGGAACGAAATTACCTTCGCAAAGCGGGGCGACCGCCCCAAACTATAAGATGGGCCTTCTTTTTTCTGATGGTTTTTATATTCGGCCGGGCTTTTCCCGGTTATTTGTTTAAAAGTGCGGTTAAAAGTAGTTTTAGAATTGAAGCCCGATTCAAATGCAATACCCAGCAGGGTGATATGGTCATAAGCAGGGTTCTGCATTTTTTGAACAACTGCTGCCACACGATATTCGCCAATAAAATCATTGAAGCTTTTTTTGAGTGCGGTATTGATGATGCGCGATAATTCATGGGTGCTTAGGTCAAGCTTTTCGGCCAGCGAGCTTAAGCTGAGTTCCGGGTCCTGGTAGTACAGGCCTGCTTGTACGGCTTTTTTTAGCCAGGTGCCCCTTTGCTTCATTTCGGCCGGAAGGGATGGGGTAAACAAGGCCGGTGTTTTGGCTGGTACACTTGTTCCCTGCCTGAAAAAAGCGACTGCCGAAAGCCAGGTGGTCATTACTGCTAATAAGAAATACAAGGGATAGTAAGCATGTATACCTAACTGATGATGGTAATAAAAATAATCTATGGCGATATAAGGTATCCACAATAGCCATAGCAGGCCAAAAATGGTGAGTAAGCGATGCAGCCACCGCAATTGGTATCGGTAACGGTCATTCACCGTATTAAATTCCAGCTGTTGGTAAAAGCGTTCTATCTGCCTGAAAGATAGATACAAGTATAAGGTGACAGAGATAAAGGTTGCGAGGTCCAGCACCGGCCCCAGTTGCGTAAAGATGAGTGTATCATAAGTGGCTGCTCCTGTATGTATACTCTCCCTGATCTCCAATATCCAAACGGCCAGTTGCAGCAGCCATGGACTAAAATGTAAAAGATGCTTACGACGGAATTGATACTCCGGCCGGGTTATTTTAAGTACATAAAAATAGATAAGGGGGCCAAGCGCGATGGAAAATTGCAGCGGCAGCCAGCTCCAGCGGGGAATATAGCTATCCAGCCGGATGTCGACGCCCAATACCCAGGCCATCCACAAAACGGTAGTTGCCAGGGCCAGGCCAATAAACCGGTTTGCGGCCCGGTTAACTCCTTTGGCCAACCATAACTGCAAGCTAAAAGTTAGCCCGATAAATATCGCCCCCAGGAAAACCAGGTCGAACAGGCTGATATGGAATGTGTGTGAATTCAACGTGAGTTGATTATGTCAATTGCTGTTCCAAATTAACAATATATTGATAGATAGGAAAATATGAATTACATACTATATCGGTTGTAACAAAAGCGAACATGCGGATGTTCGCTTTTGGACTGTGTAGTAGGCTGGGTATATAGCCGGTATACCTATCAGTCTGACGCAAAATTTTGTCTGAACCGGAATTTATAGAATTAAAGAATTTCCAGAATTTGCTTTTAAATTCTGGAAATTCTAAAAATCCGTGTAATTCAGGTTCAGACAAATACATTTGGACTACAAAGTCTACACCTTCTATCTAATGATGAAATTTATGCTGATATTTTTTCTATCTTCAAAACCAATGAACTAAATAATAAATGGGGACATATTTTTTGGATGTTATTAACTTTATTGGTCACTATGTAATTAAGGGTATATTTATCAGCATTTTAGTAATTATTGTTAGCAGAAAGCTATTTAAAGGAAAGATAAACATTCAAAACGCCGTCAATATTATTGCCTGTATTTTAGTGGGGTATGCTATGTTATCGCTGTTATATTACCTCATCTATTTTATCCTCCACTGGCACGGGGATACCTATACTACAGCTTTTTGGGCACGGGCGACGGGAACATATTGGTTTGCGTATTGGCTAATGTTAGTATCCAATATCATTATGCCCTTGTTACTGCTCTTTAAAAAACTGCGACTTAAAATCTATGTGGTATTCATGTTATCGGTTATAGTAAACATCGGATGGTTATTCGAATCATTGGTGATACATGTTACAGGTATCCATCGCAATTATTCTCCCGGACTAAGTGTGTTTTTACCTTATAGCCAGGAATTTATCACTATTTTAAATGGGCTGTTACTCGGAGTTGGTGTAATGGTTGCAGGGAATTTAAGATTCAAAACTGCTCCTGAATTATAGAAAAACTGTTTACGAGATTTCGTACCTATTTATTTAATAACCTCAAGTTCGGGTCTCCGACAAACTTGCGAGTGCACTACGAATCCAGTTTGGCTTTGGTTGATACCAAAACAACAGAAAGGCCCATTAGTGCAATAAGCACAAACGACGCCCGAAGTGTGGCGATGCCTGCAATAAAGCCGATAACCGGGGGGCCTACAAAAAAGCCCAGGAAACCTATGGTTGATACTGCAGCCAAAGCAACGCCGGGCAGCATAGTTTTTGATTTGCCGGCAGCGCTGTACACCATGGGCACAACAGACGATACACCTGCGCCAACTAACAGGAACCCGAATATGGCGGTGTAAAAATTAGGGAAAATTACAGCGATAGTAAGGCCGGTAGCTGTTAGGGCACCGCTTACCTGTAAGGTGCGTTTTAAGCCATACCTATGGGCAAATCCATCGGTCACAAAACGCCCGATAAACATGGTACACATAAAAGCCGTAAAACCAATACCCACCCACTCGGCAGGCGCAAGCACAATTTTTTTGAAGTAAATAACGCTCCAGTCAAACATAGCGCCTTCGCATATCATCGAACAGAATGCAATAATGCCTAACTTAATGAGCGATTTATCGGGCATAACAAAAGCAGGCCCGGCGCTGGCTACCTTATCATCTTTTAAATAACGGGCAGATATAGCCAGCCCCGTTATGATAACCAGCAGCATAAACAAAAAGTGATATACGGGCGCTATTTTAAATGCAATCATTAGCGTGCCAAAGCCGCCGCCGACAAAACCAGCCAGGCTCCATAAACCATGGAAAGAGGCCAATATGGGCCGTTGGTATATTTCTTCGGCAGCCACGGCCTGTGTGTTAACAGCTATGTTAACCGCGTTGCTGCTGAAGCCAAAACAAACCAGGCAAATAATAAGCTGAAAGGTGTTTTGGGCCAGGCCCAACGTAACCAATGCACAGGCATAAACCAGCAATGCGCCGATAAGTAACCTGCGGCTGCCAATTTTGGTAATAACCCAGCCGGAAAATGGCAGCGATGCCATTAAGCCAACGGGCAACGAAAATAATACAGCGCCAAGTGCCGCATCGGATAGCCCCATGGTTTGCTGCACAGTAGCTATACGCGACGCCCAGCTTGAAAAGCTTAGCCCGGCCATAAAAAACATAGCGCCCACCGCAATGCGCAGTGTTCTTTTGTTATTTAAAACCGGTAGGGCGGGAGCATCTATCATTCTACTTTTATTATACTAAGTGTATTTTTTACACTTAGTTATGTTAATGCAAATATAGGTGTTTTATTGACACAATGAAAATGCTAAATCGTTTTTTACTTTAGCCTGTTTTTTTTGAAAATGAACGTGCTAAATCGTTTTTTAATTTGGCCTGTTTTTTTCGAAAATAAAAAAGCAGTTGCTTTTACACAACTGCCTTGCAAATATGACACTGGTTTGGGTAAGGTTACTGTTTTAAGTTAAACGACCCTTTAACATGATGGGTATTAAATGATGCGTCCATCTCGTCGCCGCTAAATGTACCTTGTACGGTTCCCTTGGTATTAGATGAATGCGTTAAAATTGTGGCTTTTGCCTTACCTGTTGCCTGGGCGGTAAGCTGCAAGGTTGGTGTGGTAATAGTTGCCGCGAAAATATCGTAGGTACCGGGTGTTATGCCTGTAAAAATCAAAGTAAAAGAAGTATTCAGGTCTTTTGGGTTAAGCATCCCAATTTGTGTGGCCCCGTTTGGATAAAGCAGGCTCACGCCCGGATCGGTCGGTAAAAAAACAACAAACACTGTGTTTGTATTATAGGTAACGATAGGATCGCTATCCACCTGGTACGATATAGTACCAACCGGACCAATAGCCACATCTCCACTACTGCCTGTTCCTGTTCCTGTGCCGGTACCTGTTCCAGTTCCAGTTCCCGTTCCTGTTCCAGTTCCTGTACCCGTTCCAGTACCTGTTCCTGTGCCGGTACCCGTTCCTGTCCCTGTACCAGTACCAGTACCAGTACCAGTGGTGTCTATTTTGACAGCATTAGCCGGTATAACGTCGCCGCTAAGCCTACAGCTGCTTACAGTAGCAATTAAAAATAAGCCGGTAAATAAATTATAGTATATTTTTCGCATACATACATCGTTGATCTTCAATTCGTTTTACTGCTTTAAATATAATATTGTTTCGCCTTATTTAAAAATGTTTAAAACTATTTTTCGCGCTAATTGTATAAAGCGGGATTAAAAAAAAGGTATAGGCTAAATAACGAAATTTATTTAACCTATACCTTCTGAAATTTATATCAAATGAAATATTGTCGTAAAAAAACAATATACCGGATTTACAGCTATTAATCAGTAATTAAGCGCAGTCGCTATCCGGTCCGCACGATTCTCCTTCAATAATAGTTAGCGCCGGTTTGCTGTTTTCCTGCTGCCATTCGGCAAATGATTTTTCTATAGTCTCCTGGAAAACGGGAACCGCCTGCGCGCCTGATACGCCATATTTGTTATTCATCACAAAAAACGGAACACCCCTGATGCCCAGTTGCTGCGCTTCGGCAATGTCGTGCTTCACATCGTCAGCATAAGTATCGCTTTCCAGCACTTGTTTTATTTCGGCTGAATTAAGGCCAATGCCGCTGCCCAGGTTTACCAGGGTATCGGTATCATCAATATTTAAACCCTCGGTAAAGTAAGCTTTAAACAACACTTCTTCCGCTTTGTCGCCCAGGCCATGCTTCTTAGCCAGGTGGCTAAAACGATGCGCTTTAAAACTATTGGCAACAACCGACCGGTCGAAATCATAGGTCAGGCCAACTTCGGCCGCCATCTGGGTTACGTGGTTGTTCATTTGTTGGGCGTATTCAAGCGTCCAGCCTTTTGCATCGGCCAGGTACTGGCTAATGTTAATGTTGGGGTCGGTTTTCATATCCGGGTTAAGCTGAAAGCTTTTCCATTCAATTTCAACCTGGTCTTTATGTTCAAATTGTTCCAAAGCTTCTTCAAACCGGCGTTTGCCTATATAACAAAAGGGGCACATTACATCGCTCCAGATCTCTACTTTCATCATGGTATTTTAAATTATTTGCTATACAAATTTAAACTAAGCGTTTAGCATCACCGTAAGGGCAAAGTAAAATTTAAGTGGCCCGGCAACGCAATTATATGCTTGCCGAACTTGTATTTGCAACCGGTTTTTGTTAAATTTGTATAGAGCGATAGGGGCGGCTGTCTTTTTAAAGATAATCGCCCCTGGTTGTTTAAAAAACAAATCGCCACTTGTTGTTTTATTAATTTAAATATCTGTAATTCACTTAGTTAAATACTAAAATATGTATTTAATAGTATTGTAAAAGTATGCCAAAAGTGCGTAAAAGTATCAATAAAGTATGCCAAATATGTATTAAAAGTACTTGAAAAGTAATCGTTTGGTACAAGATATCCGGCATCCAAGGCGGATAGATATGGGTCTGGCCGGACGCGATTAGCCGGTCAATAAAATCTAAACTTAATTAGGATAAGCGGCAGTAAAACAATTGCTTTGTATACCCTGAAATAATTACACCATCAATGCAAACGCGTCATGCCTCTTTTTGTTTATTATCCTTGTTTATTTTATGCTGCAGCACAGCCATCGCCCAGCAAAAAACAAAACCTGCCGGTACCGGCGATAACCTGTTCAGCGCCGGCTTTGCGTCGGGTTTTATAGGCGGCCTGTATGATAACTGGTATCCCTATAAGCAATTGGAAAAACATGGCGATTTTGGCCTCGGCGCCCCCGGCCACCTTGATGGCGAGCTGCTGATGCTGGATGGAAAGATATACCAAACAAGATCAACAGGTAAAACGACCTTGGTTGCCGATACAGGTAAACTACCTTATGCAATAGTTTGCTTTTTTAAGGCTAAAAAAACGTATAAGCATACCGGCAACTTAAATAAAACAGCGCTTTACGCCCTGATGGATAGCTTGCTTACCAACCAAAACGGTATTTATGCCATCCATATTAAAGGTAAATTTAAGTTCGTTAAAACCAGGGCTTTCCCACCGGTTGAAAAGCCTTACCTGCCGCTTGCCTCCATGCTAAACAGGCAGCATTTTTTTGAACATACCAACGTACAGGGCCACCTTGTTGGCTTCCGTATTCCGGCGTATATGGAGGGGGCGCATATCAGCGGGTATCATTTTCATTTTCTGTCGATGGATAAAACCGCCGGCGGCCACCTGATTGACCTGGACGCGACTGATATTACCATAGAAGTTGATACCCTTACCAGCTACACCATGGATTTGCCCCAAACTGCCGATTTTAATAACTTCGACTTTAAAAAAGACCGCAAGGAAGAGATAAAGAGCGTGGAAAACGGTAAGAAACAGTAGTTACCAGAATAAATTTTGCCGCTTATTGTTGTTTAATTAATTTTTTAGATAAATTAGGGTCGATTATAAAACCTTGTATTTAAATTTATTGGTTGGCTGCAACGCCCGAAACACATTAAAGCTGGTATGCCTTATATCCCATTAGACGAAAACCTGCCCGGAATTACCGGTTTGCTTAATTACAGGCAGGATACAGCTTTGCCCATACGGCAGCTTACCCAAATCCTGTTGCGGGGAGAATCGACCCTGACGGAAGGCGAGCGCGAATTAATTGCCACCGTGGTAAGCAATGGTAATCAATGCCGCTTTTGCACCAACGCCCACACCGCCGCCGCTGATGTTTTGTTAGGCGATACCGAAACTGCCGAAAAGGTAAAAAACGACCCCGACAACGCCCCGGTAACCAAAAAAATGAAACATTTGCTTGAAATTGCACGCCAAACGCAGCAAAACGGCAAAAATGTAACCCCCGAATTGGTTGCAAAGGCCAAACAGGCCGGCGCTACCGACCTGGAGTTACACGATACTGTTTTAATTGCCGCTCTTTTTAGCTTATATAACCGTTATGTAGATGGATTGGCCAGCGTAACACCAACCGACCCTGCTTTTTACAATCGCTTGGCGGGTATCTTAAAAACAAATGGGTACCTGCCATCGGCAAACAGGTACGCCGCCTTAAATGCAGATTAAATGAAGAAATATATACACAGACCAGGAATATTTTGGATTGGGATTATTTTGTTGGTGGTACCGGGCCTGGTACATGCCTACCTGCTGATGCCTTTTCCCGGTAGCCAGGATTTGAATGCCATTACAGTATGTTATTACCTTGAAAAAATAGTGAATCCGTTACGCTTGATAGGCGCAATTTTTATTATTTGGTACCTTTTTAAGTTCTACTCAAAAAACACGCAGAAGGGCAAAATAGTTAAAGCCGTGGTATTGCTACTTTGCCTGGGCAGCTTTTACATTACCGATTATATGTACAAAGCCGAAACCATGTTTAAAGAAACCGGGGCTGCTAAATTTGCCAACGGATTATCAAACAAAGTGCCTTTAAATTATTTGGTTGTGGGTGTGGTAAACAATGGCGTTGCCAAGGCTTACCCGGTTATTTATTTGGGCTATCATCACAAAGTACAGGATAATGTGGGCCAGCAGCCTGTTTTGGTTACCTATTGTACCATGTGCCGCACGGGCAGAGTTTATAACCCAATTGTGAATGGCATACGTCAAAATTTCAGGCTGGTAGGGGCAAGGCATTATAACGCCATTATTGAAGACGAAAGTACCAAAACCTGGTGGTACCAGGCTACCGGTAACGCCGCGGTTGGTAAACTAAAAGGTCAGCATTTACAGGAATTGCCTTATGAGCAATTAACTCTCGGAGCATGGTTGCAAAAGCACCCTACATCGCTTATCATGCAGCCTGATAAGTTGTATGCTCCTGATTATGCCGATCTTAAAAATTATGACCGTGTGCAGTACATAGATAAAGATAGTACGCTGAAAAATAAGGATTCGTTAATCCGTAAAAGTTGGGTTATCGGGGTAATCATCAACGGCCAGGCCAAAGCTTATGACTGGCGGCACATGTTCCACAAGCGGATATTGAATGACGAACTTAACAACAATTCGCTATTGATAGGCATCGAGAAGGACAGCCTGAGCTATCACGTATGGAATACCGTACTCAATGGCAAAACATTGCATTTCGATCTGGATAAGAATGATCAGCTTACCGATAAAGAAACAGCCTCTGTTTGGGATTGGGATGGTTTATGTACTTCAGGGGCTCAAAAAGGCCAACGGCTTATCAAAGTGCAGGCCTACCAGGAATATTGGCATTCGTGGAAACATTTTCACCCCAAAACCATATTCTGGAAAGAAGGTGAACGTGAGGAGCCTTTGGCCGTTATTTTTGGTTTTTAGCTTAACCTAAATAACAGCAATAATTTTTGCTACATCGCCATCGTTTAGCAGGTCGCCGTTATCAATGTTCGGGTAATATTTGTTCAGAATTTTTTGGATAAGCAGGTAGCTTTCCATCGACTGGATAGGAGGGTTGGCCAGTTCATTGATGATAGAACCGATCATTTTTATTTTTTTAGCTTCATACTGGTTCAGCACAAAGTCAGAAGTCTTTTTTTTGCGGCTTTGAGTAATCAATTCGTCCAGTTTCTTAATCTCCTCAATCAGATCAATCAGCTTTAATACTTCCACTTTTTTCATCGGCGGTAAAAATAAACAAATAATGTAGATGTACAGATTTTAGATTTCAGATGTGCAGATGAAAGTGGATTTGAGGATTTGAGAATTTGAAGATTTGAAAATGAGGGGTTGCTATAGATTATAATTCAATAATTCAATAATTCAATAATTCAATAATTCTTACCCTCGTAACAATTCTCTTTGCCAGCCGTCTATAAAGCGTATGCTTCAGCTTGACAAAGGAAAATATTTCGGAATCCAGAATAAGGCTATTCATTTGGATAACCTTATCATTACTGATACCGAGTATACACATGATAAGGTTGACTGGCATACGCATCAAAACCCGTACTTTACTTTTTTGCTTACCGGTAACATGCAGGAAACCAACAAAAAAGGAAGCTATGAATGCGAGGCCGGAACTTTGTTATTCCATAACTGGCAGGATGCGCATTGCAATACCAAATATCCCGGCTATACCCGTGGCTTTCATATTGAATTGGAGCAGAATTTTTTTGACAAGTACCAATGGCCTTTAAGCCAGATAGAAGGCAGCCTGAAACTAGACAACCCGGTTTTCAAACTGCTGTTCCGCAGCATGTCCATGGAAACCAAATACGCGGCGGGTATCGAACTGCTTTCAATCCGCGAATCGCTTTTTAAAGTTTTGGGCTTGTTAGTCAATGAAAAATGCCGGGAAACAGCTAGGCAGCCAACCTGGGTTAAAAAAATAAAAGAGGTTTTAAACAGTAATGATATATCCGCTTTATCCTGGGATACACTGGCATCCATAGCGCAGGTGCACCCGGTACATTTATCGCGCTGTTTCCCTAAATATTTTAATACCACTGTTGGCGATTACCTAAAAAAACTACGAATAGAACAGGCGGCCGGGTTATTAACCAAAGCAGGTGTTTCACTTACCCAAATTGGTTACGAATGCGGTTTTGCCGATCAGAGCCATTTTATCAGGAGTTTTAAGCAGGCGGTAGGGGTTACGCCATTGCAATACCGAAAAATAATTACCGCACGTTAACAATGTGCTATTTTGCCGGCATTATTGCCATTACTATTGTGGTATAAAATATATATCATGTTATCAGGCAAGTTTTTAAAAAATAGGTTACCCGGGTTGTTATTTCTGTTGCTAATCAGTTGTAGCTGCATAGCCCAGATTGGGATGAAACCATACGAAGGCCATTGGGAGGGCTTACTAAATCATCCGGAGAATTTCAGCATCAATGTATCAGTAAAAAAGTTGAGCGCTAATGCATATACTTTTCAATTGTCATCATCCGGGAAATCAATTCAAAAGAAATTTGGCTTATTGGCCAATAAATTTGATATCAAAATAGATAGCAACCTTGCTGTTAAGGGCATTATCGGGGAGGGGAAAATCCGGCTCTTCATCCGTTCCGTTCAGTGGAGCTATCACCTGGTATTGAAACAGCAACCAGGAAATATTTATACCGGCCGGTGGAATATTCTTTTTGTGCCCAACCTGAAGCCTCAATTTTATATTGATGTGGAAAATACCGATTCAACCAAATACGAAGCTTATATTTTCCTGGGCGATCCCCGTTTTTCGGGGTTCGCCAGTGGCGGGCTAACGCTTACAGGTGATAGTGTTCATTTCGGAGATTATCGCACCGGGTTAAAGTTTAATGGCAGAATTTTAAAGAATGCAATAAACTTACAGGCGTCAATAGCCGGCTTGCCCATTGCTGCGGTTTCATTGCGCCGGTCGGTTAATGATTGGGATTTAACAGGCGGAAATCCCAAAATACCATTTGATGGTAAAGTGCCGGCCGATATGCAGGACGGCTTGCCTGTAAATAGTTTAAAAGCTGCCGGCTTTGACGTGCGTTATTTAAAGTTGATGGCAGATAGCATTAACGCCAATAAAATCACCAATACGCATAGTGTGCTCATTAGCCGTAACGGTAAGCTGGTTTATGAGCAATATTTTAATGGCTATGATGAAGCAACGGTGCATGACCTCCGTTCGGCCTCAAAAAGTATCTCGTCGGCAATTGTGGGCATTGCCATGGATAAAGGACTGCTGAAAGATACGGCCCAAAAACTGTTTGGGTTTTTACCTGCAAAGTACAAACGCGCCGCCGATGGCGATGCCAGGAAACAAGCCATCAGTATTGGCAACCTGCTTACCATGAGTTCGGGCCTTGATGCGATAGACTTCGGGATTGATCGTAAATCTGTAGCATCCGAAGACGAATACCAAAACTCGGCCGACTGGCTTAAAACAGTAGTAGAGGCACCGATGATCAATTATCCGGGGACGCATGCCAATTATAGTTCAGCTAACCCGTATTTGTTGGGTGTAATTTTAGATACTGTTGTAAAACAACCGCTCGATTTCT
Source organism: Mucilaginibacter sp. P4_D1 (assembly GCF_056401935.1). Classification (NCBI taxonomy): domain Bacteria; kingdom Pseudomonadati; phylum Bacteroidota; class Sphingobacteriia; order Sphingobacteriales; family Sphingobacteriaceae; genus Mucilaginibacter; species Mucilaginibacter sp. P4_D1. The sequence goes on along the minus strand of NZ_JBFUIJ010000005.1, from coordinate 196,837 downwards.
TTATAGATCGGAACCTTTTTGAGCCCTTAGGCATTTCCAACTATATAGTTTTTGACGATCCGTTGCATCGCCCGTATTTTGGAGGTGGAATGCTGCTGCGCCCGCGCGATCTATTGAAATTTGGTTTGCTTTATGCTGATAGTGGTAAATGGCAAAACAGGCAGATCATCAGCAAAAATTGGGTTGACGCATCATTTAAAAAATACCTGGTGCTCGAAAATCATAACGAGAAAAACGAGTATGGCTTTTTATGGTGGCATTATCACTATAACGTAAACGGCCAAACCATTAATACCATTGAAGCCCGTGGGGCGGGTGGCCAATACATTTTTATTGTGCCGCAATACCAAATGGTCGTAGTCATTACATCCGGTAATTTCAGGAACCGGAGGGTATGGCAACCTGAAAAAATCATGGAAAATTATATTTTGAAGGCGGTAATGGCTAAGTAGTGTAAAATATTGGCCCTTAATTTTTTTTATAATAATTTGGTAACTTAAGTGTTTAAAAAAMATCTTATCTTAGATATCAACAAAATTAAATTATGAAAAGAAAGTTTTTTACTACAGCATTATTGGTTGGCTGCTTTATGGCTTGCCTTGCAGCCATTGCCGACCTTAACGGAAAATGGGCCGGAAAAATTGACATTGGCGGCACCGAGTATCCCTTGCTTTACAATTTTAAAATTGAAGGGGACAAATTAACAGGAACGGCTTTAACACCCGAAGGTGATGTGCCGTTAACCAATGGTAAAACAGATGGTACCACTTTCTCATTCAGCATAGCTACCAGCGGAATGGATATTGCTCATACCGGCAAATTTTACGGCGATTCAACTGCTATTGACCTGGAAATTAACGGCTCAAAAAATCATGCCGTTTTAAAAAGAGCTGAAGAAAAGAAATAAATACTTTTCAAATAAAAGAAAACTCATGTCGACGCTTGTTTCGGCACCTCCTAAAAAAGTTCGCCCTTATATTGGTTAGCCTATACTGTGATGTGCTGAAACAAGGTACGCATGATCTGTTATATTTTCAATGTGTGAGGCTTAGCCTGCCTAAGACTGTAAACGAGGTAGATATAACGCCCCCTTAATACTTCCGGATGTAAAACAATCTTGCACGGGATTGACAATTCTTAACTTTTCTTCTTCGCAAAAAAAAGACTGCCCTTTTGAGGCAGCCTTCATAAGCAACAAGGTAGTGGAAATATTTTAGTTCACGTTAACTTTCAAAATGATCGGGATGATATCGCCGCTTTTCGACGTACCTGTAACACTCATTTTTCCGGGCTGATATTGCAAGCTGCCGGGGGGCATCAGGCGGGTACCAAGTACTTCTTTAAGTTTATCCATCATAATTGGTTTGGCGCTTTCTTTTACCTGGGTAACAATGTCGCTTATGTTTTCTATCTGGTTGTAGCTGTATAAAATCACCATATTATCAAGGCCGCTAACATCCGTGGTAATAACCTTATTGTTGCCCGGTATCTCCAACACCGCGTTATCGTAAATACGTGGCACCTCGGTTACATTGCCACTCAGGCCATGTGCCGCGCTAAAAGCTTCATTTTTACTGAAGGGGTATAATACCTCGTCCTTGCCATTAGGATCGATACTGAACACATAGATATAACAGTTAGAGCTCACATTTTTTGCAAAAAGGCGTAAATAATCGCCTTTGCTAAATTCGGCATGCAGTGTATATTCGTTATTCTCGAGCTTTGGACTCACGGCATCAAATACAGGCTTATCCTTTTTATCGTCCCATGATTGGAAGCGTTCTATCGCGAAATCGCCGCCAACTTTCACCGCGGCATCGGGAGTGGGCCGATCATCAAGCGTTACCTGGTAGCCGTAATTGGCAAGCCTGGCAAAATCTTTATAGCTGATATTAAAGTACCCGCCATTGCCCCAGCCTATGCCCCAGCTGTTCATCACCTCGAAGGTTTTTAGGTAATCGTTGTAGCCTACTATGCACATAGCATGCGACGCCAGCTTTTGCTCGGCAGCGGGGTTGGGCGACCATAGGAAATTAGTTGAATTTACATCATAAAAGCTGGAATATAGCTGAAAGCCGGCAACAACTGGTTGATGGTTTGCAATGCTATAACGGGTTTCATCAACCTTTTTAGCCGAATCGGAATTAAGGGGAAATACCGTTGCAAAATCTTTAATGCGGTATGGCAAAGCCACAGGCTTTAAAGGTTCAATATCGCCCAAATGATTGTCAGATGTGTAATAAGTTTGCGGGTTAAAATCGTTTATGGAACACGCTCCCTGCTTTTTGAGTACGGTTAATGCGTCGTTCAGCCTTGACCCGCGCTCGCAGCTATTGGCTATTTGTACATATACAAACATTGGCGATTTGGCATCACTGGTAATTTTTGCCCTGTCGGTTATATTGTTTTTGTAAGCCCATGAGGTGGTAAGGGCACCATAACTGGCCGCCCAGCACACGCAGGAGTTACACTGCCCCTGGTTACCAGGATAGGGGGTGTAGTTTTTGAGCGAAAATTGCGGGGCTGTAACCGGCGATTTACTGCCAACGGCCAACCGTGGCGCGCTGTTATATAAGGTATCATCCAATATTAACCCAAATTGCCCGCCATTTTTAAACAAGGTATCTTGCTTCGCTTTTAAACCAGAGTATTGTATATCCGGCTGTGTTAAGTCATAATGCAAGGCGCGTGTTTTAAGTGCCAAGGTTTTTGACTGGGCCATCACTCCGATACAGCAAACCAGGTTTAATATGATAAATACAAGTAAAAGTACAGGTTGCTTATTCATTTTAAGTGCTTTTTATCGATGACAAGTCCGGCTATTTTATATAAATGCTAACATCGCCCCGGGGATTTACCATTTTGGGCGTTTGCGTAACCGGGTTACCGTTTTCGTCTTTCTTACCAGCCTGGCTTATCAGGTCGGCCACCCGGATTTTTACATACTCAAACAATTCATTCATGGTCACAAAGCCATTGCCGTCTTTGTCGGCCTTCATGTCCTGCAGGCCATCTTTTATTGCCCTGGTAAAGGCGCCATTTCCCCAGCTTTCATCTTCCCAGCTTTTTTCGGTGCTGCTGCTCGAGCTGATGATGGTAATGCCGTTGCCCGATGTTGCCATCTTATTAATTTCGCCGGTTACGTCCTGTAAGGCTGCCTTGCCGCCATCGCCCAGCCCGGCACCACTGTTGCAGGCATCGATAAAAATAAATTTCTTACAATTCAGTGCCTCCAGTTGGTCAACCACCTGGCTTTTAAAATCGATAGTTGTTTGCCTGCTATTGGTGGCCTTATAGTCCGACCCGGTAATTACCAGGTGCCCATTTTCAATTAATCCGTGCGATGAGATAAACAACATGAGTACATCGCGCTCGTTATATTGCTTGCCGGCCCACATTCCAATTTCGTTGGCCATATTTATAGCTTTGGCATCATCGCCTATCAAAACTTTCGCACTTACATCATGAAACAATTTGCCGGCGCCTTTTTGCTCGCTGAATATATTTGCAAAATCGGTCGCATCTTTTTCGGGATATTTTAAGCTTTGCCCTTCGGTACCTATGGCCAGTATGTGCAGGCTTATATCCTGCGGACGATAAACAACAGTAAGGTCATCGCTTGGTGCGTAATTTTTGTATGCAAGCCTAATAACGCTTGTATCAAGCCCTACCTTAACGGTGGTTATATAGGTGTATTGATAAGTATTTGCCTTGCGCTTTAAATCCTCGATACTGGCGGTTGTCATTTTATTGCCGTTGCTTACATCGGCATTGTTCATATAAAGGTGAAACTCCTTTGCATCAAGCGGCACGTTGGAATTTACCTTTATTTTAATCTGGATTTCATTGCTGTCAAAAGGTTTTAAAACACCATTGGGCAGGCTGCTGACGTCGTCAACCGGCTTAAGCCACTGAAAATTCACAAAAGTGTTATTTGCATTGTTTTCCGGCGGTGCAATTGTACTTTGGCTTACAACGGGCGGTTGTAGTGGCTGGACTGTTTCTGCCTGTTTTATGGGTGCAGGATTAGCAGGCACATTCATTGCCGCTGTTTCGGTTACCGGAACAGGTTTTGCCGGCGAAGGTGTTGCAATGGGTGTGGTAGCCGGGGTAGTTGGTTGCGAACTGCTTGAAGATGAGTTGACTGTGGGTTTAGCAGCCGGTACCGTTGCCGTTACCTTTGATGCTATGGCAATTGCCCCCCCTCGTTTATTCAATTTAGCTTCGGCATCGTCGCGGTATTGCCAGTAGGGGGCGCTATCGTCCTCTTTATAATCGGTACTGGTATCATCATCTTTTATCGCCAGTTCATGCTTACCCATCATATAATAGGCGTACCCCCGGTAATTATAAGCTTTGGGATTTTGCAGGTCGAGGCCAATGGCTTTGCTGCAATCTTCTATCGCTGCCTCATATTTTCCCAGTTTTATCTCGGCGTTACCGCGATTACGATAAGCGCCTGCCGCAAGTTTAGGGTCTAACCGAAGCGCCGTATTGCAATCATTTATAGCATCAACGTTTTTACCCACTACAGTGCGTGCAAAGGCACGGTTGTTATAATAGGTAGCGTTGGCCGGGTCGATAGCAATCGCCTCCGAAAAATCATTTATTGCCTCATTATATAAATGTACACACACCTTTGCATTGCCGCGGTTGGCATAAGCCGACGCATATTTGGGCGAAATACGGATAGCAGCGGAAAAATCTTTTATAGCCTCAAGCACCTGCCGCTGTTGTTTATCCATTTTATCTGTTTTACCAAGTATATACCGGCATGTGCCTCTGTAGTTAAAAGCCAGCGCGTTGGTAGGATAAACGCGAATAGTACGGTTAAAATCTTCAATGGCCTGTTCATACTGGCCAAGGTTAAATAACGATAAAGCTCTGACATTGGTTATATCAGCAATATTTTGCCCAAAAGCCAATGCTTTGGTACAATCGGCAATTGCTCCCTCATTATCTCCTGAGCTTTGTTTGTCTATAGCGCTCTTTAAATAACTTTCGGCAGTTTGCTGGGCATTTAGGGTAATAGCTGAAATTAGTAAAACAAACGCGAGTAAAAGTTTCTTCATAAATAACAATAATTACAATATATTAAAATATAACGTGCGATTTAACTCTTGCTTAAGTCGATCGGGTGTGTAGTTTGCAAAAAACAAGCTGGGGTATGGCTCATAATTATTTAAAGGTTAGGTGTTTAGTAGTAATTTATCGATATAGTGAATTTAAAAGTAAAGCAGGCAACGTATTCTAAATTATTAGCCTCAATCCTTGTGTACAACCTAAATAATTTGCTGCGTTTATATTTTAAATATAACTACAAATATTTTAGTTTTTATCTGTGCTCCAATATTTAAAAAAAAGCAGGTAAAACTTCCCGTTGAATTGAATCAGCTTCAAAAAAAATCTTTAATTCCAAATTTGGATAGCAACTCAAATCGTAAAAAGCATGTCCGCCAACTCATCAAATTTAAGCATTAAACATTGTAAATGAATACCATGAAATGGGTATTTGTTTATAATATGCCATTGATTACTTTAGGCGATATTAAATCAAGAGTTAATTTTTTTTGCCGTAGTTGGGGAGATATCATGGGAAAGCTGGCCGCCGGATCATACATCGACACTACTAAGGTTATATATTATTTATTATTTTTCTAAAGAGTCAATTTGGTAGTTGTTTTAAGTTTATTAAATAATTTACAAGTTAAATTTATTTTTATTTTTATGTAAAAAACTGATTAGTAGTAATATGATTGATAATAATGGGCTGATAATTTTTCATTGCGCATTTAATTATTATATTTATGATACCTAATGCCAAATTGATTTCCTAATAGTTAATTATATGATTAAACCTTTACAAAAACTTTTCACTCATCGCCAATCGGCATTCCCGATATTGATTAAAGCGGTGTTAATCATTTCAATATTTTGCTGTTCGCACGTTGCCAATGCACAAGCTATAATTTATACTGTAAAGGGCGTTGCAATTTCCTGTAAGGTGCAGGAAATTGGCGATGACTCAGTGGCATACAACGAGGCTACCGATCTTGCAGGCAAGCCCAAACTGATTTTGAAAAAAGAAATAAGCATAATAAGGTATACTAAGGATAATTATGAAGAACCTTTTAACACCGATGCTATATTAACAACCGCAGGAAAACAGATATACGCCAGGATTATTACGGCCGACGAAGCAAGCGGAGCCGTAACATATACCTTGCCCGGTGCAGCGGATCCGGAGAAAATGGCAACAAAAAATATTCAGTTTGTTAAATACGCCGATGGAACCAGGAAAAGTTTTACCATAGCCGGCCAAAAGGCAGCATCTGCGGTTGTAAAACTGCCGCCGAAAGTTGATGTAGAAACTGCTCAAAAAAACAATAGCATGTTAACCATATTGCAAAACTGGAAAAATAAGTATATAGCCCCGCCACTTGACGTGCTTTAATCGTCCATAAATAGCAAACCTAATATACCCCTAATCACTATACCCGAAATGAGAGTTTTTTACCTTATAATTTTGTTGTTTTTTGTTTCAAAGGCATCGGCACAGGATATTCTGTACACTAATAGCGGCGAAGCCACCCCGGCCAAAATTGTAGATATACAGGCCGAAAAAATTAAATTTAAAGACCCAGAAAACGTAACCGGGCCCGATCATTCAAAAAGCATTTCCAAATCCCTTTTTGCATTTAATGCTGCCGGCAGCTATCTGGTTTTTTCGGATAAAAAAAGCGTTGCTGATAACAAAGATCAGTTTATAACGGAAACAGCCCAGCCCCGTGCATTTGATGTTTTGGTTGATAACAAAGGCGTAGTGCTTGATATGAATATTACCACCGAAGGAGATAACGACATTACCGGTACCCGCCATTATAAAACTATCAAAGCCCCGAAAGCATCACTTATATTTTTGATCCGCAAAAATGGCACACACCAGTTGTTTGTTGCTGCCGACAAAGCCGCTCCTTACCTTATCAATGCCAAAGCAAAAATAGCCCAGCTGTTTGCGCCGGCTACAGCTGGGCCTGTACCAACTCCTGCCGTTTCAGGAAAACCGGCAGTTGTAGCCGCCGGCGATATTGATGTAGATATGGCATTGTTTAATAAAAAAGCGCTTGATAAAACCAAGGAATTATCTAATTACCTGGCAACAATATGCTCGGTAAATACATCGGCAACAATAGCAACCAAAACCATCGGCCTTGCAGTAGATTTATTTGTGAACGAAGATGCCAAGGTTGAGGTGTCAAGCGTAAATGCTTTAACCAAACCTCAATACAAAATCCGTAGCTATCTTAACCGGCTGCAAAAATTAAGCGGTCAGTATGATAAGGTTGATATTGAATACGCCAATATTAATTACGCGTCAAAATTCACTCTTGGCGCCGATGGTAATTATTATGCGGTGATAACATTTGTACAAAAGTTTAAAGGATTTAGTGATGGTAAAATAGTTTATGGCGATGTAACCCGCCGTAATGTAACCGTGGTTTTAAAATCGTACCTGAAAACCGGCGCCGATGGTGATACTAAGAAAGCATGGGATGTTTTCCTGGAAGATATTGGTGTTGTACAAACCCATAAAGCATAATTTTTTAAGCCTTATCATTACCTTATTATGTTAAAATACGCGTTTGCTTTTTTACTGGTTTTTAACGGCACTGTGCTGTTGGCGCAGGATTATGAGAACGAATATCAAAACATATTTGTATGGCAGGTAAAGCAGGTTAACGAATTTATTGAACGTTTTAATAATAATGATAGCACATTATTAAAAAAATACGCTGGCGATAACGTTTCAGCCAACCTCATAAGCCGCGAAAGGCTGATATTAAGCCTTTTTAATGCGGAGAAAAAAGACTGGGATAAAACCGAAGTAAAAAGCTTTATTAAAAGTGTTGATGATAAAGCAAACCCCAGATTTTTGAGCATGTATGGCGATAAATGGTACGCCAGCCTCAACTGCGATGTTAATTGGAAGGGTAGGCGTGAGAATGCAGTATTAAGATTAAAGCTGATAAGGTTGCCGTCAAATGGTTATAAATGGATAATAACAGCAGTTAATGGCAAATTCTTAAACATTGTTGCCCCAGCCGGTGCTGTAAATCAGGCAGGGTTTACAATGCCGGCTGCAGTGAATAAAACTACCTCACTTAACCCTATGAGTCACGGTACCGATTTTATGGATATTTACCAGGTTAACACCGATAAAAAAAACATAGCCAACTATTTTGACGAAATGGACAACCTTGATGCAGCAACACAACGCTTTATACAGGAAATTATTAACAGCAATGCCCAAATTACCAGGGTAAATAATATAACCTACCACTTTAATCAAATTGACGGCTGGGCGTTTGACATTCAACAGTATAACCGGCAAACCCGAAACTCCGGATGGCTTATAAGTAAACTTACAAAAACATCCGCTAATTAAAATCCCCTCCCTATTATGGATAAAAAATTACTTATCAAAAATTTACAACTGAAAAGCGCCGGCAGCATACTTTTTTTGCTCTTATTTTCGGCAGCCGGTTTTGCCCAAAAGCTTACACTTAAGGATGCACGCGAAATTAGCTACCAGGCTACCGAAACTGTAAAACGGATACCAGACCTGCTTAATGTTATTAATGATCCTAACAATATAGCCAGCGACCTGATCCAGATTGAGGGCGACAGTTATAAGCCATCGAGAAACCAGCTTTTTTACAACAAAGACATTACCGTTGAGAATGATATTGACCCCTTGGCCTCGCTTGGCAACAGTAAAGATATAAGCATTGATAAGTATATGACTACGCTTGATTTACAATACGACAAATCAACAGATGCTACTATTAACTATAACAACCTTGTACCTTCCTTTATCAAAAAAAAGGACTTTGTATTTGTTAACGTAAAGTTTGACGATGAGTTTAAAGGCAAATACAAGGTTAAAAACATCGCCTATAAAACAAGGCCGCGCATTGCAACTATCAGGATGGTAAGCGGCGGTAACGGCAAATGGTCGGCTTACGTTATGGGTATCAGCTTTTATGATCCGGCGAAGCCGATAGAATCTACAGAAAACAATACAGATATATATACAGACACATCAGCTACCGCAACCGTTGTACCTCCCGATAGTGTATTTAGAGAAAGCAGTTCGTTCCGTACAGCCAAAGAAGAACAAGAAAAAGCGATTCAAGCCAATTTTAACGAATATGTGAACACCGGCAACGGCTATTTTGCCGATCAGCGTTATAAAGATGCTTTGGAGATGTATGTAAAGGCTCAAAACCTAAAGGCATTTGTTCCGGCGCTTGATAAGAAAGTGATGGATACCAAACGTATGGTTGCTGAGTACACTTATGACAACTTTAAAAACAAAGGAGATAAAGCTAAAGATGAGCGCAGATATAACGAGGCTATCAGGTTCTACCAAAAGGCGCTCACTCTAAAACCAGAAGCCAATGCCGAAATAACTGCCGCAACCGCGCCGCTAAATAAAATGCTTATCCTGATTGCATCTCCGGGCAATAAAGTTGGGTCTGGGTTATTAGATGAGGCTATTGACGAATGCGATAAAATACTAAAGGAACACAAAAAAGATAAAAGTGAATACCCCGAGGTGTTTTTTATTAAGGCTAAGGCATACGAAGCTATGATTGCTAAAAAGCCCGATGAAACCAGGGCGATAGATAGGGCCCTGGAAAATTACTCATTTGCTATACAATATTTCCCGAACTACCTGGATGCCCGAATTGCCCGTGCTGCCTTTTATATTAAATACAAAAATGATTTTAGCAGCGCCATTTCTGATTATGATGTGTTAACCTTGAGCGCTACCGATGACGCGCCCGAAAAACCAATTTATTTTGACACAAAAGGGCATTGGAAAGATAAAGTTGGCAATTATGCCGGTGCACTTGATGAGTACGGTAAAGCGATAGCTTTGAATGATAAAAACGCTGTTTTTTATTTTGACAGGGGCGAAATTTTATACCGCTACGGAAAAACTGAAGATGCCCAAAAAGATCTTGATGTTGCGCTTAAATTAAATCCAAAATACGAGGCGGCTTTTTATATCAGGGGCTTAAATTATGTGGCAGCAAAAAACAACAGCAGTGCCGGTGCCGATTTTATTGAAGCCGAAAAGTTGGGATTTGAACCCGTGCAGCAACAAAAGGTTGATTCCATCAGCAATGCCTATTTCTTAGCGGCCGAAGATGTACGCCAAAAGCACGATTTTACCAGTGCCGATACCGCTTATGACAATGCGCTCAAAATTCGCAAATGCAATGCACTGGCGCTTCATGGCAAGGCCGAGATAAGGTTTACAAGAGCGGTGGAGTTTGGCAAAAAAGATATCGGTGCAAAATCACAATACCTGGAATCAATTGATTTTAACAGGCGTGCCATTGCCTGTAATAACGACTTATCTGATGCTCATTTTAAGATGGGGCTTGCTTATAACCGTATAACCAATTACGATAAGGCTATAAAGAGTTACGATGAAGCTATCCGCAGCGATAAAAATAATTACGGCGCGTACCTGGAACAGGGTAACACGTACCAGATACAGCAAAAATATGCTAAAGCCGTTGAGGATTTTGGTCAGGCCATCAATATTCTTAAAGCTAACCTTGAGGCAGCTAAAAATGGTTCAAAGAGTGATCTTGCGAAAGAAATCACCCTCAACCTTTCGACTGCCCAGGAACTTTATGGCGAAGCATTATATAACTCCAAAGATTATGATAACGCGCTGATAGCGTTAGATCAATCGCTTAATTATAATGAATTTAATTCCGAGGCATTATACTATCGGGGTTTGGTACGTGTGCAGCAAGGTGATTTTAGCAAGGCATACAAAGACTACTACGCAGCTATAAAAATAACACCTAAGTACAAATACTTTTATGCTAACGGTGATGCATCTTTAACCAATAAAAATTACGAACAGGCCATCAGCAATTATAACGACGCTATAACTGCCGATACCTTATCGACCGTGAGGAACAGGTTTTACCTGCTTGGGCTGAGTTACTTTAAAAATAAAGCGTTTGAAAATGCCACTACAGCTTTTGCCAGCTATGAAAAAGGAGGGCCACTACGCAGCGACAGTTCATTTAACGCCGAATATGGTTTAGCATTACTATATAACAACCAGGATAGCCTTGCCGTTAAGCATCTAACCCAGGCAATAACCCAAAAGAGTAATGATGCCGGTGCGTTATACAGCATGGGCTGCTCTTTTGCAAAAAAAAGCCAGTTTGACAAGGCGTTGGAGTATTTTGAAAAAGCCTTTGCCACCAGGCAGCTAACCAGGGATGAAATTAAGCTTGCCGAAAATACATTCCTGGCAGATTTGTATAAAACCAAGCCGGTGAAAACCAAATATAACCAGCTAAAAAAGCAATATACCGATTGATGGTGCTTTACTAATAAGTTGATTTAACATTTCCGATACTGATTTTTGCATGCATCCGTATGTCGTGGCGAGATCGCAGCGGAATTACTTTATTCTCGCTTATAAGTGGATGAATTAATTATTAGGAAAATAAAATCAAGAAAAATACTATAATATACTACGTGAAAAGAAAGAAAATCGGGTAAATTATCAATAAGTAACCCGGAACTGCAAAAAAGAGCAATATTGGCATGTATTTTACATATCTGAATATTGCTTGGTAATAAAAATTTTACATATATTCATCCTGTCGATTTTGCCCTCCTGCACAGCCTGATTTGTAAAATGAAGAAGTACTTAGCCCTTTTATTATTGCTGATATTTGTGGGCAAGGTAGGCTATTGCCAATTGAAAGAGATTGAAAGTATCCAAAAGCAGCTTCCTTTAATAAAAGACAGTTTAAAATACGTTAATGCCATTAACCGCCTGGGCATGTTGATGTATGAAAAAAATATCGATAATTCATTTTACTACGCAAAGCTTGCACGGGCTATCTCGGCAAGGTTAAAATACCAGCAAGGCGAAGCCGACGCCCTTAACACAATAGGGATAGTTTATGACCTGCGCGGCAATCTCCAACTATCGCTTAGGTATTACAATGATGCCTACAATCGATATATGGTTTTACGCGACTCGGCGAACATCGTTCAGKCTTTGATGAATATTGCACTTGTTTTTGACGAACGTAAAGAAGACAAAAAAGCTGTACAGACTTTAAAACAAGCTTTGGTTCAGGGGGCAGGACTTAAAAAAGATTCGGTCATGTCTTTACTTTATTGCAATTTCCTGTTGATGTACCCAGATTCGGTTGGTGAAGATTTAACTAAAGTATACCTTGAACGGGCACGCCGCATAGCCACAAAGTACAAAGATGAACGGGTGTTGTTGGTAACAGACCAGGTGCAGGCAAACCTTTACCTGAAAAGTGGTAAACGCGAACAAGGCATAGCGCAACTGCAGAAGGCTGCGGCCGAAGGGATAGCCTTAGATGTAAATTACGTAACCCTCGATATATTAAAAAGCCTCGGCAACCTTTTTATACTTACGGATAGCACAAAAGCTATTGATTATTATAAAAAGGGGCTGGCAATATCCGAGTCAAAAGGTTATCACTTTTATGGTAAAGTTTTTGGTAAAAGCCTGTACAATATCTACATCCATCAAAATAACCTGCGCGAAACCCAACGTTATAGCGGTAAACTGCTGGAACTTTATGAGGACGAAGAAGTATTCACCAACACATCCGGGCTTGATTACATTGACTATGCCATAAAAGATCAGCAAATTGAAGCTTTGACGGTAAGAGCCGAGAACCGCAATAGTTTGATGTTGGTTTTTGGTTTCCTGCTTTTACTTACCGCGCTTTCGGTAGGTATTTTTTATCGTTTGTATAGGCTCAAACGCAGGCATAGTGAAACACTGGAAGAGTTGAACCGCACAGTACAGCTGCGCAATCAAAAATTGGAGGTTGATCATGAATTTAATAACCGACTGGTATCTATCCTGGCCCACGATTTCAGGCAGCCGTTGGGCACATTAAAAACGCTGGCGACAGTTTTGAAGGATCCGGATGCTTTTACCCGCGAAGAATTGATAGCATTGGTAGAAACCATGGAACGCTCGTCGGATGTATCGCTGGAAATTTTCGAGAATATTTTACAATGGATAAAGCAACAGCTATCCGGTTTTAGTTACAGCCCTGTTGTACTGCCACTCAGGGAGCTTATAGAGGAAGCCTTACAACCATTTGCCGTTATGGCCCGGGAAAATGATATTACATTAGTAAATAACGTAGACAGTCACATTAACCTTTATGCCGATAAAGAACTGGTGCAATTTATCCATCGTAATTTTATCCATAATGCAATCAAGTTTTCGCCAAAAAAATCAAGTATCACCATTGTTGGATATGGCAGCCCCGATGAAGTAACACTTTGTGTACAGGACGAAGGCAAGGGCATTTCGCCGGAAAAGCTACCGGGTATTTTCAATTTCAAGATAGACCTGAAATATAGCAACGAAAAAGAAAAGGGAGCAGGTGTAGCCCTCATGATATGTAGCGATTTTATYGACAAAATGAATGGCCGCATTTGGGTTGAAAATAATAAAGGCAATGGGGCCTCATTTTGTTATGCACTGCCAGTTATTCAAAAAATATCAAAAAGAGCCAATTCAAATGCGCCGGTTGCCGCCAATGTACTTACTGATTTATAAAACTTTTTATTACTCCCCCCAAATTTTATCCAACACTCAATATATATAGGCAAGGCAACCTATAATCAGAGATGCTGTGAAACGTTAAAACAGAATAATTACTATATTAGCAGAAATGCAGCTGCAGTTAAATGCAACTTCATTTCTGCCTATCATAAGCGTACAATAAAATGTGTTTGGAATATGCTCATTGTAGATATAAATAAAAATACGCCAAAGAAAAAACGCAAATTACACCTTTGCCCAAAGTGCAAAAGCAATGGCGGACAAAGAAAGCAAAGGCCATTATTAATTAAATGGCTTTTATTTTGGCTCCCCATAAAACGTTATCATTGTAAAATTTGCAGCAAAAATTTCATGACTTTCGGCAGTTGGGGATAAACTTTGACCATATCACACGTGCAGGTAATTAACGCGAAAAACTACATTTCAAACTGGTAAACATAGCCGTTTACAGGTACGTTTAGCAAAAAATGATCTGCACGCTTATACTTCACATTCAAAAAGCCAATAAGCCGTGTGCCGGGGAGTAAGGTGTTTAGCTTCAGATAGCCCTCGTTTATGTTTTGCTTCATCACATAAGGTTTATAGCCCGAAGTTGAATCGGCATGCAAGGTAGCAGGTTGGATTGCTATGGCCTGGTATCCTTCTGGGGTTAACAAAGCGGCATTTGAAAAGGCGCTAAAGCCCGGGCTCCATTTTTGCTTATGGCTTACCCGCGATGCGTAGACATCATATGACAGAATATCAACCGGTATCATTTTATCGTCCTTTTGCAGGATAGCTGTTACCTCTGCCGGATCAAAATTAAACTGCTCCTTTGTCCCGTTTTCGATAGTGATATAAATCTCAAAATAATCGCCCCATAGCTGCTGCATCGAAAACCTTGCGGCTATACTTAAACCACTGAACGTAGTGTAAAACTGAACCGGCTGGCCATCTTGAAATATGACATTTTTATCAGTAAACCTGCCAAGTTTTTTATCTGTTGTAGCCAGGTTTACGGGCATTTTGGTAAGGTAAGAATAGTTTACCGCAACGCCATCGGGCATGTAAACCTTGTAAAAACTATCAATGGGGTTGCCATGAACAAAATCGTTCTCCTGTATTTTAGTTCCTTCTTTATCAAATAGTAGTTGCTTGCCGTCTAACAGCCCTTCGGCATCAAAGCTGCCTTGTTTTATTTGTCGTCCTTTTTCATTGTACGTAATAATAGTACCGGTCCACCTGCTTTTGGTGTCGTTGCGCTTATCAATATAAAGCGCTTCGCCTTTACTGTAGGGTTTGCCGCTTATATAAAAATCTTCAACTGTGCCTATGGGTTTATCGCTGGTGCTAAATTTTACCCTCCTGTAAAAAAAGGCGTTCTTTTTATCATCCAAGCCCTTTCCGTTTTTATCGTAATAAAGGGTTGTTACCTCCTGTGATTTAACGATAGTGTTTGCAAGCAGCAATAAAGCACATAAAGCGCTAATTGTTAATAATTTCGGTTTTAATGATAAGGCCATATAACAAATATAACAGATAATCATTATGGTTAAAATGCAATATCAAATTTTGCCAATTTGATAAAAAAATACGTTTCTGAAAACCTGCTAAATTTTATTAGCTATAAGAACTTTAAAACCCTATTTTTAGCGCCGCAAATAAGGGCACCTACCCGCCCTTTATTTTAGGTTAACATAACAGCAATGAAAGTTTTAAAATTTGGTGGTACATCTGTAGGCAGCCCTGCCCGCATGAAGGCACTGCTTGACATTATTGACCCTACAGAAAGACAAATTGTTGTGCTTTCGGCAGTATCAGGTACAACAAACAACCTGGTTGAAATTGGACAGGCTTATTTAACAGGGGATAAAAAGAAAGCAATTATCCTGATAAGTGCATTAAAGGATAAGTATGAGCTATTTATAAAGGAACTGTTTGTAAATGCTGAATATTTGAAGCAAGGTAAGGAAGTAATTGATTATCACTTTGCTTTACTTAATAACCTGGCCAATAATAATTTTACTACTGTAGAAGAAAAAATAGTTTTGGCTCAGGGCGAACTGCTGTCTACCACATTGTATCATGTTTACTTGAAGGAAATAGGCGTAGCATCGGCATTGCTGCCTGCTTTAAGTTTTATGAAGATAGATGAGGATAACGAGCCCATTGTTGATTATATCACCGAAAAAATCACTCCTTTACTGAATAAGCAACCAGAGGTTAACTTATTTATAACACAAGGGTTTATTTGCCGGAATGCTTTTGGCGAAATTGATAACCTGCGCCGTGGCGGCAGCGATTATACGGCATCGCTTATAGGTGCCGGCATCCGCAGCGAAGAGGTACAGATTTGGACAGATATTGATGGGATGCACAATAACGATCCGCGGATTGTAAAGGGCACCCAGCCCATAGCCCAGCTATCATTTGATGAAGCTGCCGAACTGGCTTATTTTGGTGCTAAAATATTGCACCCGCAAAGCGTGTTCCCGGCGCAAAAGTATAAGATACCGGTACGCCTGTTAAACACCATGGATCCGCAGGCAAAAGGTACCTTGATAACCAATACCAGCGAAAAAGACAAGATAAAATCTATTGCGGCTAAAGATGGTATTACTGCTATCAAAATCCAAAGCAGCCGGATGTTGCTGGCGCATGGCTTTTTGAGGAAGGTATTTGAGGTATTTGAACGATATAAAACTTCTATAGATATGATAACCACATCGGAGGTGGCTGTATCGTTAACCATAGATGACACCACTTATCTTGGCGAAATAACCAGCGAGCTTAACATATTTGGCTCGGTAGAGTTGGATGTAAACCATACTATCATTTGCGTAGTAGGCGATTTTGGTGCCGAAAAACATGGCTATGCAGCAAGGGTGCTGGAAGCCGTGAAACATATCCCGTTAAGAATGATATCATACGGCGGCAGCGACCATAACTTATCATTACTGGTTAAAACCGATGATAAGGTGGAAACGCTTAGAAGCTTGCATAACAGGCTGTTTTAGCCTCACCCAACCCTCTCCAAAGGAGAGGGCTACAAAAACAAAAAAATGCGTCATTGCGAGGAACGAAGCAATCCCCGACTATGCCGGGAGCAACAATTAGGACGTTGAAGACAACGATAAAAGATTTCACAACATGTTTACAACCGATATCATAAATACCTTTAATCAATTAGATACCCCGTTTTATTATTACGATATGGGTGTATTGCGTCAAACTTTGGAAGCCTGCCGCACTGCCTCGGTAAAACATGGCTTTCATGTACATTATGCCATGAAGGCAAACTTTAACCCGAAGGTACTGGATATGATTCAATCTTTTGGTTTTGGTGCCGATTGTGTGAGCGGCAACGAGGTTAGGGCAGCCATTGAACATGGTTTTGACAAAGGCAAAGTGGTTTTTGCGGGGGTAGGGAAATCAGACCGCGAAATAAACTATGCGCTTGATGCTGATATTTTTTGTTTCAATGTCGAGTCGGTTCAGGAGTTGGAAGTGATTAATGAACTGGCTGCTGCCAAAGGCAAAAAGGCCAATGTAGCTATCCGCATTAATCCTAATGTTGATGCACATACACACCATTTTATTACTACCGGCTTAGATGAAAATAAATTTGGCATTAATATATGGCAACTGCCCGATGTGGCTACGGCTTTACGTAAATGTGCCAGCCTGCAATTTTTAGGCATTCACTTCCATATAGGCTCACAAATTACCGATCTGGAGGTGTATAAAAGCCTTTGCACCCGCATTAACGAAATGCAGGATTGGTTTGAAGACCATGGTTTCCCGGTTAAAGTACTAAATACCGGCGGTGGCTTAGGTGTTGATTACTACAGCCCCGACACCAACATTGCCGATTTTGAAAATTATTTCCAGGTTTTTAAAAACTTCCTGAATGTTAAACCAGGGCAAGAGGTACACTTTGAGCTTGGCCGTGCTTTGGTAGCCCAAAGCGCATCGCTGATATCGAGGGTACTGTATGTAAAAAATGGCAAAAAGAAAAACTTCCTGGTACTGGATGCCGGCATGACCGAACTGATACGCCCGATGCTTTACCAGGCTTATCACCAGATAGAGAATATAAGCAAGAGTCAAGAATCAAGAGTCAAGAATCAAGACAACTTATTACTGGCAACTGACGATACGCAATCTGCAACCGATATCAAATACGATGTGGTAGGCCCCATTTGCGAAAGCACAGATTGTTTTCAGAAGGATGTTGACCTGCCGGAGTCATTCCGTGGCGACCTGATTGCTGTGCGTACTGCCGGAGCATATGGCGAAGTAATGGCCTCGGGGTATAACCTGCGTGATAGGGTTGGAAGTATTTATTCGGAATAGCTTGTTTTAAGTCGAAAGTTCTAACTCAAAATCAGACTTCGGACTTTCGACTTAGAACTTAAGACTTTCTACTTAAAACTTTAAACCCACCCTGAACTGTACATAGGTACCACCTTCAACCACGGCAAAATATTGCTTCAATTGTATGAAATAGGAGAACGCAACATAAGTGGGCGTTTTGTAAGTTACATAGTCGTTTTTATTATTGTTKTAAATATTGTCGTTGCCAAATGTTTCGCCGACAAATATCCTGAAACCCATTTGCGTATTGGGCTTGCGGCCGTGAAAAACAATTTCGCTGGTTAAGCCCCCGGTAAAAAGTTCGGTGCGGGTATCGGTATAAAAGTTAGGATCGCCGGTTACGTCCTTTCTGAATTTGGCATAATCGCCAAACTCATGGCTATAAGCCGCTTCAAAACCAATAATCCTGATATCGGTACGGCCATCATTATTGATATAGAAGTTGCCTGATAAACGGCCACCTACCGCGCCAAAGAATTTATCTTTAAAATAATGGGCATCGCCTTGTTGCAAATCATAATTTGCGTAGCTACCTAACGATGTAAAGGCTCCATAAGCCAGGTTGAAGTTTTTAAACGTGTGTGCTTCGCTGATGTTTAACTGGCCGCTGGTAAGCTGATCTGTAAGGTTATTGCCAAAATCGAGCACCAGTCCGGCAGATACATAAGTAGCCGATTTAACACTATCCATCGACATCGGTTTAGGCATGTAGGCAATATCGCTTTTATGCAGCGCAGGGCCGTAAACATGATCGCTGCATGAACTTAACAAACCTAAAAGTAGCGCTGCCGCCGGCAAATAGTATTTTACTTTCATAAAGGTATATTGGTGAAGAATTTAGGGATTAAAAAATCTTTACCAATAATACGCTAAAAACCTAAGTTATGTAACAAAGCCCTG
Source organism: Mucilaginibacter sp. P4_D1 (assembly GCF_056401935.1). Lineage (NCBI taxonomy): Bacteria > Pseudomonadati > Bacteroidota > Sphingobacteriia > Sphingobacteriales > Sphingobacteriaceae > Mucilaginibacter > Mucilaginibacter sp. P4_D1. The sequence goes on along the minus strand of NZ_JBFUIJ010000005.1, from coordinate 177,903 downwards.
CTAATAAATAGCTTTCTGCCTAAAATGCCAGGGCTTCTATGTACGCGTCATTAAAATCTTCTGAAAAATGGAGTACATTATCCAGGTGTTCAAACTCCTGGGCAACATGGGTGGTAGTAAGCACCACGGCTTTCATACCGGCGTTGGCAGCTGCTTCAACACCCTTGGGTACATCTTCAAATACTATACAGTTGGCTGGTTCGGTATTTAAAAGCTGCGCCGCCTTTAAAAATGTTTCGGGGTGGGGCTTACTTAAAAGCACATCATCGGCGCTTACTATTGCCGCAAAATAGTGCCTTATGTTCAGGTTATCCAGCACAAAGTCGATATTGAACGGGATTGCGGCCGAACCTATAGCCATCGGGATACCTTTTTGATAAGCGGCTTCTAAAAACGCTCTTAAACCGGGTAAAAGTGCCAAATGGGGTAAAAATTCCTGCTGGTACTTTTGCTCTTTTTTGTAAGATAGATCGTTCATCTCATCAACAGTAAAGCGGTTGGCGCCAAACATTCTTACCAGTACTTCGGGGTTTTTGCCATACATCTCTTTTTTTACTTCTTCCCAGGAAAAATTGCCGCCTAACTGGTCGTTTAAAAGCGTTTGCCAGGCTTTAGTATGATAGGGCATGTCATTTATCATGGTGCCATTAAGGTCGAATATAAAGGCCTTCATAGGTATATCTTAAATTTTGGCGCAAAATACACTTTATAAAAACTAAAAATTGCTTCCCCCCGTATATTCATATCATACACCGGTAGAATTTTAGTTAACCACATAGTTAATGCGATATTTAAAACGTAGCTAAAATAATAAGGGAAGTGTTGGGTTGTTTTTTGCGTGGTTATTGATTTAGCAAGTCCATTGGCCCAAAAGGCTGACGGACTTTTTTATTGATAGCTGGTTTGGCTATCGTGCCGTGGTCCCACTAAAGTTTGATGGTTGCACCAATATCAAAATAAAATATACCGGGTTTGTTTATCATGCTGCCGGTGATATTTGCCGGCAGCTTATTTTGCGAAATGGCATATGAAGGCGTGGCATGAAGTATCAGTACGCCAATTTTGTAGGCCATTGGTACCAAAAATTCATAATCAAGCAGGTTAAATTTACTCAGCCTGGTTTTTTGTTTAGTCAGCGCTTTTGCGGTATTTGCTGCAAGTTTGTATTTTTTTTGTGTAAGATAGGCGTCGTAAAAATTTTGAGTACCTGCATTCACCTCTGCCAATGGCGAAATAACCAAAAAATCGTCATCGTTGATAATACCTGTAGTTATGAAATCGTGGGATAAGCCTGCATTTACAAACACATCGTTTTTAAACCCGTTACTCACAAAGTTATAGTCGGCACCTATAGTAGGGCTTATAATGTCTGAAATGTCATAATCAAAGCTTGCGTTGATGGTGCTGTTTATTGAAGAACCTATTTGTGTACTGTTTTTATTATAAAATAATTTTGAAAATGAGGTTTCGGCGCTCATGTTATCGGTAATATCAAAATCATAGCCGCCTGTAAGGTTTCCTTCGTCAAGTTTGCCGGTAATTCGGTTGGGTATATAAGTAACGCTGCCCGAAAAATATACACCGTTGCTAAAAGTATACTTCATATCAGGTATTAGCATCGGGGTTTTTATGGTATCTGCACGCCCCATAATTACATTGTTGTTCAAATAACTAAGACCGAATTTGAAAGCGCCTGCTTTGTCATCTTTATCACTCTTATCTGTTTTATCAACCTTATCTGCAGGGTTACCTTGAGCAAGAATTTGATTTGCACAAAGTAAACAAAGGATAGCTATCAATATTGAAGCGGATACAATTTTCATTCTTTTTTATACATCAATCAAATGGCAACTGTTGGGCTTTACCATTATTATAAAATCGGAATACCAGTTGTTAGCCCGGCTGCCTGCGGCAGGATAGGGAATACGATTCCACCTCTGTTATTAACGCTCAAGGCTTAAATAAGGATATAAAAAAAGCTGCTTGTTTAAAAGCAGCCTTTTTGTATCAAAATTACATTTTACCTTACATGTGTTGCGTGGTGTTTTACCACGTCATGTTTGGCCTGCCTTATTTCTTTCTTTATATCTTTTACTTCTTCCTTGGCTGTCAGGCGTACTTCCCTCGCAGTTTTAACGTTTTTCCTTGCAGCTTTTACATCTTCTTTTGCTGTAGCCAGGTTGGCTTTGGCCGCGGCTATAGTTACTTTATCTGCTTTTTGAGCAATGGCTGCATCCAGCGTTGCCTGCGCAGCTGCCAGTTCCGTTTCGGCGGCGGTTAAGTTTGTTTTAGACGTTGTTACTTCGGTTTTGGCCGATGCTACTTCGGTTTTGGCGGCAACAAGGTTCACTTTTTCATCTACTTTGGGTGGGGCAGCAGGGCTTGAGGTTTGAGCGAAAGCCACGGCTGAAAATAACGTACTGAACGTTAACAGAATTATACTTTTCATGACTTTTTTGTTGGTTCGGATTGGTTATGGTTGTTTACGTTTTTTGCAACTATTTAGTTACACGAATATGACGTAACGGTTATCAAAAGGTTTAAATGTAACTGCTCACAAATATAATATTTATGTTGGCCAATTTCCCAAAACAATTATTTGTTGGATGTGCCATTACGTGAAGGTCTAGTGCCATAGTGACGTAAATTTAATTTGAAAATTTGAGAATTTGAAGATTTGGAAATTAGTTTTTAAGTTTTTCAAAACTGTTGACTTTTAGCTGTTTAGTAGTTATTGATGTGCTTTGTTTTTTAAAACAGGCATTTTCGTTCCTGAATCTTCAGATTCTCAAATCTTCAAATCGAAGAATTTTCCCTACCTTGGTGCCTTTAATAAATAACATAATGCAAAAAGAAGGAACAGTAAAATTTTTTAATGAAACAAAAGGTTTTGGATTTATTACACCAACAAGCGGTGGCCAGGACATTTTTGTTCATTCGACAGGCCTGATCGATGAGATCCGCGAAAACGACAAAGTTGAATTTGAAGTTGAAAACGGCAGAAAAGGTTTAAATGCGGTAAATGTAAAAGTTATCTAAGTATAATATAACCATTAAGCATACCAGGCATCCGCTTTTTAGTGGATGCCTTTCTTTTTTAGTCATTGGTCATTCCGCTGCGCCGTCATTAGTCATTAGGCTGTGCCGTCATTGGTTATTGGTGTTTTAAAGTCCGAAGTCCAAAGATACCAAAGTCCAAAAAGTCTTAACTCTTGGTTCTTGATTCTTCTTCCCCCTCAAAACTGGCATTGTTGTTGTTCTAACTTATTCAAGTTAAATCATATCTACAAAAAAACGAGTAACATGAAAGATCAAGCAAAAATTATAGCCGCACTGTTAGTAGGTGCAGCAGCAGGAGCTGCATTGGGTTTATTGTTGGCTCCCGAAAAAGGCAACGAACTTAGAGACGATATTGCCGATTATATAAACGACCTGGTTGATACCGCTAAAAACAAGGCGCAAACAACTGCCAGTGGCATAAAACAATATAGCAGTGATGCCGTTGAAAGGGCCAAATCAAAATTTAACGGCACTGTTAGCGATCTTTATGATTATAAAGACGATGCTTTGGAAGCAGCAAAATCAAAGGCAAGGGCTGCTACAGAAAAGGCACAACATGTAGCCGAAGAGGTTGTTGATGACGCTAAAGCAAAAGTAAAGACTACTGCAAATAACTGGAACAATACTATACAAAATGCATAATTTTTAGTACTAAGCTAAAAACAAAAAAACCGGCCAGAAATTGCCGGTTTTTTTGTTTTAAATATTATTGATCTTATTTAATAGTGAACGTGTTATTATTCTCGGTTGCGTCCATAAAAATGCCACCGTCTAGGGTTACAGTTTGAATTGTTTTGGCAGTTTTAATGTTGACGGAAATCTGTTTTTCATTTTTTTGCCAAACGGCAGGCGTCTGGTGTTTGGTTTCAGTTGTCCCATCGGCATAAGTTATTTTTACATCAAACGGAATAGCAAAACCGCCAACGTTTTTTATATCGGCAATGTAGCCGTCTTTAACTTTGCCAACTTTTAGCAGGTTAAGGTCGATGTAGTAATTGGTGAAAAACCAGTTATTGAAAAACCAATTGAGGTTAGCGCCGGATATATTGCTCATGGAGTTAAAATAATCCCATGGTATCGGGTGCTTACCGTGCCAGCGGTCCATATAGCCATGCAGGGCTTTTTTAAACAGGTCGTCGCCAAGCATGTCTTTCAACGCAAAATAACTTAATGAAGGCTTACCATACGAGTTATTGCCATAGCCACCCCTCAGTTCGTTCGACATGGTGATAATAGGTTGGTCTTCGGCGGATGATGCATCATGAATCCATCCATTTATCCTGAAGTTTTTATAAAGTGCATCGGCTTTTTCGGCGCCCACTTCGTCGGTGCCAATCAAACGTTCAAAAGTTGTGGCCCAGCCTTCATCCATAAAGGCATAACGGCTTTCGTTAATACCCATATAGAATGGGAAATAAGTATGTGCAATTTCGTGATCCTGAACAAAGGCGGCAAACTGAATATCATCGGTATGGCTGTCATTGACCATCATAGGATATTCCATATCCGCAAAACCCTGGAAAGCCGTCATCTTAGGGAAAGGATAAGGCACGCCCGGCCAGTTGTGCGATAACCAGCTTAACGAATGACGGCCAGCCTGTACGGCATGATGAAAATCTTCAGACTTATCTAAAAAGGCAGCCTGCATACTTGCCCTGCGGTGCGTGGCATCGTCAACAATGGCGCTTGCGGCATCCCATACATAATGATCGCTAATGCCAACAGCCATATCGCTGATATCATTGGCTTTCCAAACCCAGCTGTTTTGGCCTTTTTGCGCTGTAATTTCTTTTTTGGCAAGGTCGGCAGCGGTTGCTACATGTATGGTCGAATCGCTGGTCATGGATGTTGCCAGGCGTTTGGCGTATTCTGGTTGTAAAACCTGGTTAGGGTTTTGCAATGTGCCTGTTGCCCAAACTATATAGTTTTTAGGGGTGTTTACGGTAAGGGTGTAATCGTTAAAATCGTTATAAAACTCCTGTGCGTCTAAAAAAGGCAGCCTGTCCCAGCCGTTATAATCGTCATAAACTGATACACGTGGGTAAAAATAGGCCAGGTAATAGGAGGTAGAGTCTATCATACCCTCGCGTCCACTTTGTAACGAGATCTGGAAATGCCAGTCGATATCCAGTTTCAGCGAATCATGCGGCATTAAAGGTTTTGTCAAACTTACCGCCATATTGGTTGAAGCTCCTTTACTATTAACTTTCTTAGCCTCGCCATTAATCAAAAACTTATCGAACTGAATGCCGCTGGTCAGGTAATCTTCGTCTGCATCTCCAAACCGTGCAACACCCGGTTTGTGAATATTCAGTATCAGCTTCATATTAAGCCTTTTCAGCGTATCAGGGCTGTTATTTACGTAACTTATGGTTTCTGATCCCTTGATATTTCTATCTGGCGGTAGTGCAGTAATGGTGATGTTGTAAGTGCCATGGTTTTGCCAGTATTTTTGCCCGGGTTTACCATCGGCCTGTCGCGTTCCTTTTGTAAACGCTTTTTGAATATCACGCGGCATGTACAAGGATTGGGCCCTTACCTGCGTCAACGCAAAACAAGATAACGCGCATAACGCGATTGGTTTGATCAGTTTCATAATATAAATAAATTCAGTGTGTCAACTTTTGTAAAGATGCTTTTAACATCAAATAGTTACAAACTAAATAAAAATTTAACACACATACTTACTGGTCAGTTTTTCGTAACAAAATTGTAACATCTTTTTAATTGAGAATAAATAGTTTGCGATTATGGGAAATATTTTTTTTATTTGTTCAAGTTATTTTAATAGGGGTATTAAATAACTAATATTTAAGCCATCCGAACTTGTTCGGGTGGCTTTATTTTTTCATAATGGTGTTAAAAAGGGTGTTTACTCCTCGGTAAGGTATTCCTTTGATATAAGCACAAACAGGCGGTCGTTGTCTGTCGATTCGTCAAAACATTCAGTAAGTAATTGGTTAACCTTATCGTATTTCAACAATTTGGCAACCATCATCAGCATTCGACAGGATGTAATACTAACATGCTCAAGTAATTGCAGGTACATGATGATGTCCATATCACTCAAAATAGTTATTTCCTGTTTTTCATCCAGGCAAAACTCATCTTTGACAATTGATTTTATGGGGTTGCAGTTTTTATCCGACGGCGTTTCGCCCATATAGGCATAAACTTCGTCCATACGGGCTATCTGTTTTTTAATATCACCCCAAAACTCGTGTATGGCCAGTTGTAAATTGTTGAAGGAAGCCAGGCTTATAATGTGCTCCATGTTATTATTAAGATAACACTTGCCAAAGTAAATGCGGTTAAGGTTGTGTAAAAACACCTGTTTTAACGAATAATGGTTTAAGTAATTAGGGGTATTACCGCTCATATCTTTAAAAATAAATGTTGTGATCAGTAGATTAACTTACCGGAAGGTTGACCAAAAGTAATACTTATAGGGTTAATTTTATTTTATATTTTWATGTGCCCATATAAGCTAACTTTGCCTGCTGATAAGCATGACTATGAAATATAAATTAGGCGATTTTGTTCGGTTTGTTGACGAAAAAATGGAAGGTTTTGTAACGCGCATTATTGACGACCAAATGATAGGCGTAACCGGCGATGACGAATTTGAAATACCGGTGCTGGCCAGTAAAGTAACAACGGTACATGGCTATGAACCCGCAGGGACAAAAAAGACAACTGTAACCGATGAAAAACCAGTTGATTTGGGGTTATTTGAAAAAAAAGGCATTTATATTGGGGTGGTAGCCGATGTAAAGGCTCCTTCTGTAGTGCATTTCCATTTGGTTAATACCACATCGTTCCAGCTATTGGCAGCCTTTAGTACCGAAAAGCAACAGGTATTTAAAGGCGAGTTTGCCGGTGTAATAGCTCCATCATCCGCAGAAAAAATTTACTCGGCTCAACTGGCCGATTTGCAATTATGGCCGTTGTTTACTTTCCATATTGTTTATAACACCCAACAGAATATCGAACCACCTTTGCCATTGGTTGTAAAAGAAAAATTTAAGGCAAAAGACTTTTCATCAACCAAAAAACAGGTGCCTTTGTTAAACCAGGCCGGGTGGCTGATAAGGCTTGACGAACCGGATTTGGTGATAGATGCCCAAAAATTAAAAGAAAGCTTTTTTAAGCCCGCCGAAGAAAAGGTTGTATTTGAAAAGCCGGTAAGCGAGGTTGATTTGCATATAGAGAAGCTGCGCGACGACCACCAGTTTTTACAGGCCAGCGAAATGATTCAGATCCAGCTGGCCCACTTTCACAAAGCCCTTGACTCGGCCATAGTACATCAGCTGCCTGATATTACATTTATTCATGGGGCAGGCAACGGCATTTTACGGCATGAGCTGCATAAACTATTGGGCAAACACCCTAAAGTACAAACCTTTATGGATGCCCGTAAAGAAAAATTTGGCTACGGCGCCACAAAGGTGATCCTGAAATAAAACAGGTAAATAAAACCCGCGGTAGTGTAAATAACATTGCGGGTTTTATTTACCTGAATACATTTTCTTTTACTAAAAACAAGGGTAGCGAGCCATGATCTAACACGCGCGAGTGAAAGTCCCTAATGTTAAACTCCGTGCCCTGCTTTCTTTGCAATTCCTCTTTCCAGTGCAGTATTTGCAGCGCTCCGTATTTGTAAGTAACTACCTGGGCAGGCCAACGGCGCATGCGGGCAATTTCGCGCAAGGCAATGTCATCCTGGTTGCGGATGTTCTTTTTCCAGAAAGCAAGGGCCTGTTCATCAGTCCAGCCATAATAGTTTAGCCCAACGTCAAGCGGCACGCGTACCGAGCGTACAATATCCCATTCCCACTTGCCCAACTTATCATAAGGCGTTTGGTATACCCCCAATTGCTTGCCTAATTCTTCGGTATAAGCACCCCATCCTTCGGCAAAGCCCATGTAATAAAAAAGCTGCTGTACCGCCGATGTTTTGGTTTTGCTTTCAACACTTGCCTGGTAGTGGTGCCCCGGCACGGCCTCGTGTATAAACAACCAATCGTATTGGCGCTTGTTATAAGGCTTATCAAAAAGGTTATAGTAAAAAGTGTTGTTATCGTAATAGCCGGGTGTTTGCGCCAGCTGCCTGCTCTCGCCTGCCTTGATCTTTAAAGGGTTTGGCTCCGCATCATTAAACAGCCTGGGCAGGTTGGTATATATAATTGCTTTGGTATGCTCAAAGCTTTGTTGCACTACTTTGGGGTCGCTTTCAAAAAAAACAGCATCATTTAAATGTTTATAAAAAGCATCATCTGATAAGCCGGTTTGTTGCCGCACTAATTCAATGTGCCGCTGTACACGGGCCACCTCTGTAAGGCCGAATTTGTAAATTTCGTCGGGTGTTACATCGGCGCTTACCCATCGTTTTAATAAGTAGGCATACCATGCCTTACCGTTTGGGATAGTTATAATGCCGCCTACGGATATTTTATCCGGGCGATGTTTTATCCATTCCTGTTCCAACGCCAGGCGCTCCAGGTTTAGGCCAGTTTCATAAGTAATCAGGTTATAATCCAGCTTTTGCGCCGGCGTTAGTTTATCGGCTTTATAATTTAAAAGGCCAGACTGTGTCCAGGTAAAGAAAGCGGTTTGTTTTTGTGTATTTTCGGCGGTGCCAATATGTTCCAGTCCACTCACATAACTCAGCTCAAGCTGTGGCAGGTTAAGAGCTTTGTAGTCGCTTACAAACTTATCCGAAAAAGCATCAAACTTTTCTTGCGCGCCTGCATTAAATAAGCACAACATTAAAAAGTAAAAACAACATAAACTTATCTTCATCAACAGGTATTTGAATGGTTAACATATTCGATGATAATTTGGCGCCGATGTTACAAAACATGCGTTTTATAATGTAAATTGTAACCGCCATGTATAAATTTATTTTTGTTATTCTCTTATTAATTATAGGCAATAAAACCATCGCGCAGGTAAATTATCCCGATGCAGTATTACCAACTGATACCCCAAGACTTTTTGCTAAAGGACTACTAACAGATGGACTAAGCAACCGCGATTTTGCCATATCGCCAAAAGGCGACGAGATATTTTATACTTTACAACAGCCCCGTTTTGTAACAAGCACCATTTTACAACTGGTTAAAAATAACGGTAAATGGGGCAAGCCACAGGTAGCCCCGTTTTCGGGCCGATATAAGGATCTGGAAGCGACGTTTTCGCCCGATGGGCAGACGGTTTATTTCTCGTCAGACAGGCCCACGGTAAGTAATCCCACAAAAAAAGACTTTGACATTTGGCGGGTTAAGCGTAACCCGAACGGTACATGGACAGAACCGGAGAACTTAGGCCCGATAGTTAACACAGATAAAAACGAATTTTACCCCAGCATAACCCGCAGCGGCAACCTGTATTTTACGGTAGAGGCCGACTATGGCAAGGGCAGCGAGGATATTGTAATTTGCAAACCGGCAGCAGCGGGCGGTTTTGGCAAGCCAGAGAGCCTGCCCGAAGACATCAATACCCAATATGATGAATTTAACGCTTTTGTTGATCCTGACGACCAATTCATCCTCTTTAGTTCGGATGGCCGGCCGGATAACCTTGGCCGCGGAGATTTATATATGAGCCGTAAAGATAAAGCAGGTAACTGGCAGCCGGTAAAGCATCTACCTGGGCCTGTCAATTCTATCGCCATTGATTACTGCCCTTTTGTAACATGGGATAAAAAGTACCTGGTATTTACCAGCAGCCGGTTAAATAAAGATTTTACAAATGGTAAACCCAAAACCTATCTGCAATTAAAGAAATTGCTAAGTGATGCGGGAAATGGCTGGGATGATATCTATTGGGTGAAATTCAACCCCGATTGGTAACAATAGAGTGGAGAAACTAACGAAGTTTTTAAAACTTCGTTAGTCTGGGATCTTTCGAGTTTTGATAAGCAGAAACGAAGACCCTTATTGCCCCTACAAGCTATCCGGATTTGGGATGAAATTCATGAACGCCTGGAATTTGGCATAATAATTTTGCATGTTTAACTGGTAATAGTACGCGCCCCGTTTGGATCCCGCTTTATCCTTATCAGCAAGTTTAATAAGCAGTCCTGTAGCCAGTACCCGTTTACTAAAGTTGCGCTTATCAATAGTGGTATTAAACACGCTCTCATACAGGATCTGTAACTGTGGTATGGTAAATTTTGTTGGCAACAACTCAAATAGGATAGGGTGCATGGCCGCTTTGTAGCGGATACGCTTGCGTGCCTGTTCAACCATTTCCTGCTGGTCGAATATTAGTTTTGGCACCCGTTTTAGCTGAAACCATTCGGCGTGGTAATCGGCGCTTATCTGGGTTTCATATTTATGAATGTCAATCAAAGCAAAATAAGCTACAGAAACGGTGCGTTCCAATGGATCGCGGTTTGGATCGCCGAAGGTGTATAATTGTTCAAGGTACACGCCTTCAAGGCCGGTAAGCTGCTTCAGGATACGGTTGGCGGCCTGGTCAAGGCTCTCTTCATTCTGAACAAAACCACCCATTAAGCTCCAGTTACCCTTTTCGGGTTGGAATCCTCTTTTGATCAGTAATATTTTTAAAACCTCCCCGTCAAAGCCAAAAATTATACAATCTACAGCTAATAATAACCTGGTTTGTTTCGAATACTTCTGCATTTTTATCGTAAAGGTTTATAACAAAAACAAATATATAATAACATTTGGGATATGTGAAGCCCTGCCTAAGCCATCGCCGGCCTATAGTGTTTAATTAGTGTGTTTAAGACGGTAATTTGACAAAAAATAAAGAAAAATCTGCAATGAATTTTTTGGCAAAACTTTGGCGCGGAACGGATAGGGCTATTCTCCCCAGGCGGTAATTACCAAATCGCGGCTGCCACCATAATTACGGTGTTCGCATAAATAAATACCCTGCCAGGTACCAAACGCCGGCCTGCCGTTACGGATAGGTACCGTTACCGAACTTCCCAGCATTGCCGCTTTCAGGTGGGCGGGCATATCGTCAGATCCTTCATCATCGTGCCGGTAGTCGGGGTCATTTTCGGGCACAGCTTTGTTAAAATACATTTCAAAATCCACGCGCACAGTTGGATCGGCATTTTCATTAATAGTGAGCGATGCCGAAGTATGTTGAATGAAAACCTGTAACATGCCTACCCTGATACTGGCTATTTGCGGTAGTGCCTGCAGCACCTCACCGGTTATTAAATGGAAACCTCGTTTGCGTTCGCGTAGTCGGATAGCTTGCTGGTGTATCTGCATTTTGAAAAACTGTACTTAGGTAACAAATTTAGGGAGTATTAGTTTAAAAATGTATTATTCAGGGCAGCTATGATATTGTTTTGTTAAAACAAATTAATCCTGGGGTTTATTTTAATTATTACTTTAAATTTTGCAAAACACCAAGTAAATTGCGGCTTATAACCTATCTATGTCTATAAATATTGGTCCGTCTGCCCAAACGCTTAAAGCATTGGAAACCGTTCCGGTTTCTATAGCTATCCTGTCGCCGCAATTGCTGATATTAACTGCCAGTGATCAATATTTAAGAGAAACAGAAACCATCCGCGAAAACATAGTAGGGCGCAATGTATTTGACGTTTTTCCTGATAACCCTAATACGCCGGAAGCGAAGGGGGTATTCAACTTGAATGCTTCGCTGCAATCAGTTTTGAGCAATAAGCAGCCCCATAAAATGGACCTGCAGCATTATGATGTACCACACCCTGTTGTGGCCGGCAAATTTATAACCCGCTATTGGGAGCCTTTAAATGCTCCTGTTTTTGACGATGCCCATAATATCCAGTACATAATTCATATGGTTACCAATGTAACCGATAAGGTATTGGCCGAAAAGAGGCTCGCGCTTTCAAAAGATGAGCTTATAATAGTTAACAGTAAATTGAGTGAGGCCAACCATGAAATACAAGCCACGGTAGAAGAGCTGGAGGCCAGCAACGAAGAACTGCTGGCAACACAGGAAGAATTGCAGCGGGCGAACGTATTATTAGAAGAACGGGTTGCCAGGCGCACCAAAGAACTATTTGAGAGTGAACTGAATTTAAGAACCCTAATAGCTACAGCGCGTAACCCGCTGGCTATAATAAGAGGACGTAATTGGACAGTTGAAATAGCAAACCAGGCAATTGCCGATATTTGGGGTAAAGTTGCCGGAGATATTACCGGGAAACAGCTTCTGAAACTATTGCCCGAATTAGAAGGGCAGCCCTTTGCCGCTTTCTTGGCCAGGGTTTACGATACAGGTATCAGCTATGGTGAGGATGAAGAATTATTTTATTTAAATACACCGGCCGGTACGGTAGTTAAATACATAAGCTTTTACTACGACCCCTTGTTTGATGCAGATGGAAATGTAACGGGGATAGTAGTTGCCGCTAACGATATTACAGGGCTTGTTGAAGCCAGGCAGCTATTGGAAAAAAGCTACGACCAGCAAAAGGCGCTTAACGAAGAGATAGGCGCATCAAATGAGGAATTGGCTGCCGCAAATGAAGAGCTGCTGGCTACCAACGAAGAACTGATACAAGCAAAGGAGAATTTAAGTGCGAACATTATTGAACTGGCCGAGCGTGAGGCTAAGCTAAGTTATATGCTGGCCGATGCTCCTGTTGCAATTGCCGTGTTGAAAGGCCACAATTTTATTGTTGAATCGGCCAATAAAAAGGTTTTAGAAGTATGGGGGAAAACTGACGATATTATTGGCAAACCCCTGCAAGAGGCGATACCAGAGTGGATTGGACGAAAGTATTTGGATTTACTTGGCAATGTATATGTTAGCGGCACACCTTACTACGGCAATGAAGTTAAAACCTTATTGGAACAGGAAGGGAAAATTGAAGAGGTATACTCCAACTTTGTTTATCAGCCATTAAAAGACCCGGCAGGTAAAACTACCAGTATTATGTTGCTGGCCCATGTGGTAACCGAGCAGGTAAAAGCCCGAAAAGCCATTGAACGGGCCGAGGAAAAGCAGCGTATTGCTGTAGAGGCTGCCGATATGGGTACATGGTACATTAATGCAGCTACACGGGAATTAATTACAAATGGCAGGCTTAGGCAGTTGTTTGGTTTTAATGCCGACGAGGAAATGCCATACGATGCAGCTGCCCGGCAAATACCGGAACCTTACCGCCAAATGGTGCTCAACTCTATTGAACATTCTATAGAAACCGGTGCCCTGCATGAAATTGAACACCCTATTGTTGGTTATCATGATAACCAAACCAGGTGGGTAAAAGCTACGGGTAAGTTATATGAAGCAGAACCTGGTAAACCCTCGCATTTTTCGGGTGTAATGTTTGATATAAGCGACCGCCGCGAGCAGGAACAACGGAAAGATGATTTTATAAGTATTGCCAGCCACGAACTTAAAACCCCTATTACCAGTCTTAAAGCATCATTGCAATTGCTTGAGCGGATGAAGGATGATCCATCGTCGCAAATGCTGCCAAGGTTGATAGAGCAATCGAGCAGGAGCATGGGCAAAATAAGTGCCCTGGTTGAAGACCTGCTAAATGTGAGCCGGATGAACGAAACAAAACTGCAACTTCATAAGGAACCCTTTAATATTGCAGCCATGCTGAACGTGTGCTGCAACCACGTGCGTATAACCGGTAAGCATGAACTTATAGTTCAGGGCGACGAAAGTTTAATTGTTTATGCCGACGAACAACAGGTAGACAAGGTATTGGTAAACCTGGTAAACAACTCTGTTAAATACGCGCCCGAGTCAAAAATTATCTATATCGTCATCGAAAAACTGGATGATTTTGCGAGGATATCTGTAAAAGATACTGGCCCGGGTATGTCAAAAGAAAAAATAGGCCATCTTTTTGATCGTTACTACCGTGCCGAACCCGCCAGCTACCAAAACGCGGGGCTGGGCCTGGGCTTGTACATCAGCTCTGAAATTGTAAAACGCCATGGTGGCGAAATTGGGGTGGAGAGTGAATTAGGGCAGGGGAGTACGTTTTGGTTTACATTGCCGCTGGAGTAGGTATGGCGGTCGTTAGGGGATAAAATGAATCGTTGCCTGCGTTCAAACCGGTGTTTAGTGCTTTACGCCTTGAATGCCTTTTTGAAAGTTTTTACCTTTCGCTTCCAGGGTAAACGCATCTAATTGGGTTAACATAACTTAACACATTTTAGATAAAAAATTTATAAATATTTGATAATCAATATTTTATATTTTATCATGGTTAACATTAAAATTGGCAAAATTTAGGCGCATCCCAATAATTATGCCTGTTGTTGGCCAATACAAGCCCCTTCGGTAGCGGGGGATCATTTAACCAGGATCGGTCAATAAAAACACGGTTTCGTTTGATGCTTGTATCTTCCCGGCTACGTAAGCTCATTCCATTGGCTATTTAGATGCGTTTGCCCTGCTATCGCCTTTCACCTTTCACCTTTCGCCTTTTACCTTTCACCTTTCGCCCTTTTCCAAAAAAAAGTTTAAATTTCCTGTAACCAATTAAAATTACGGCGGTCTCCAATATATAACTAACGCAACCAGGCCTTTTTGAACGCACTAAGTGATAACACGATCATGCTCCGGGTAAAAGCTGGAGATCTGGATAGGATGGGACTGCTGTTCCAAAGGCATTACCGTGCCTTATATGGCTTCCTGTTCCACATGACCTATCAGCGCGAGGCCAGCGAGGATATGGTACAAACCGTGTTTTACAAAATGCTGCGGTATCGTAGCAGTTTTACAGGCGAGGGGGAATTTGTGGCCTGGATGTACCAGATTGCCCGTAACGTGTTAAAAGACAATGCCAAAAAAGGCAGTAAACAAGGTGTACACCAGGATGTAGGCGAATTGGCCGACAGGCTGCCGGGAGGCACCAGCGCCGATGAGCACCTGGAAAAAAAGCAGGCCAATGCCGGGTTATACAATGCGATGGAAAAGCTGAGCGATGACAACCGGGAAATACTGACGCTCAGTCGTTTCCAGGAGCTGAAGTACCAGGAAATAGGGCAAGTTTTAGGTATTACCGAAGGCGCTGCCAAAGTACGCGCTTTTAGGGCTATGCAGGAGTTAAAAGATATTTACGCCAAAATGGAACGTTAAACAGATGAAGATGAATTGTGCGCAATACGAAGAAAAATTTAGCGGATATATAAGCAATGAGTTAACCGCTGCCGAGCGTGATGGGTTTGAAAAACACGTATCGGGTTGCGAGGATTGTATGCAGCAACTTGCCGAAATGCAGCAGGTATGGGGTTTGATGGGCGATATACAGCCACCTGAACCGGGCGCCCATATGGAGCTAAAGTTTAAAGCGATGCTGGATACCTACAAGGAATCGGTTGAGGAGAGCAAGCCTGGCTTTAATATAAAAGAACAATTTGCCCGCTTTTGGCAATGGCAGCAGCGCTGGCCGCTGGCGTATAGCCTGCTTATTGTACTGGTTAGTTTTGGCGCCGGGTACCTGGCTTTCAGGGGAAGCACCGGCGGTAAACAAGACGAGCAGTTGAAAGACCTTACATCGCAGGTACATGAATTGAAACAAACCATGATGCTTGCGTTGTTGGAAAATCCGTCGGCATCTGAAAGGATAAGAGGGGTAAGCTATACCAGCGAGATTAAGCATGCCGATAAGGAGGTTATTGATGCTTTGTTTGCCACCCTTAACAACGATCCGAATGTGAACGTGCGTTTAAGCACACTGGATGCCTTAACCCACCTGGCCGCACATCCGGAAGTACGGCAGGGACTTATAGCATCCATCGTTCAGCAGGATTCGCCGCTGTTACAATCGGCCATTGCCGATGTGATGCTGAAGCTGCAGGAAAAAAGGTCGGTTAATTCGTTTAAAGAGTTACTGAAACAAAAAGGACTAAATCCTGGTGTAAAAGACAAAATCAAACAAACCATAACACAACTCATTTAAAAATAACCATTATGAAACCAGTTTTATTTGCCGTTTTTTCGGCACTCGGGCTATGCCTTGCCCAAAACAGCGTACAGGCACAGGAGTATAAAGAGCACATTACCAAACAATTTGCCGTTAGCGGCGGCACGATTGCAGTATACAACATTTGGGGAACCATTAAAGTAGAAGGCTACAGCGGCGACAAAGTATTAATGGAAATTGACGAAACCATCAAGGGCAAAACCCAGGCCGATGTTGACATAGCCAAAAAAGAAGTTAAGCTGGGCTTTGATCAGAAAGCGGATAGTGTGATAGCGTATACTGCCGAACCTTATGATACCCGGCCGCATACCTGGAACCGTAACGATGAAGGCCACCGGAGGGATTATATTGTACACCTGGATTACACCATCAAAGTGCCCTTTAATGCAAGCCTGGCAGTATCAACAGTAAACGATGGCCATATTACCGTTAAAGATGTATACGGATCATTAAAAGTGAACAACGTAAACGGCTCATTAGAGATCGTCAACGCCAAAGGAACCACCATTGCGCACACTGTAAATGGCCCGGTAACAGTGAATTACCTGGCTGTGCCTCCCGGCGAATCATCGTACCATACCATCAACGGGCAAATGAATATTACCTATCCGGCAAACCTATCGGCCGACCTGACTTTTAAAAGCATGAACGGGCAGTTTTTTACCGACTTTCCGGATGCCCAGGTAATGCCCAGCAAAGTAGTAAAAACCGAGGCAAAAAGTGGGGCGGGCACTACTTATAAACTCAGTTCCAATTCTGATGTGCGTATCGGTTCGGGCGGTAAACTATTCAAATTCGAGACCCTTAACGGGAATATTTATATCAAAAAACAACAATAACAAACGATAAGATGAAAACGATAAAATTTTTAAGTGTATTCGCGATAGCTACCCTGATAACAACCCGGCTTTTGGCGCAGGAACAACTGGTAGTTCCGCTGAGCGATCCCGGCAAACCCTTTAAACTGAACGTAGGCTTGATAGATGGATCAATTACGGTGATAGGCTACGAAGGTAAAAGTATTGTTGTTGAAGGTCAGCTCGATGAAAAACGCAAAGACCGGGATAAAGAAAAGGAAAAAGTAAACGGTATGCATCGTTTAAACAGCAACGGCATGGATATCAGCGCCCAGGAAAATAACAACCAGGTAACAGTACACAGCAGCATGGGCAAACAGGTTAATTTAACCATCAAGGTTCCTAAAACCACGTCCACTTTTAAAATATCAACTGTAAATGGCGGCGATATTACAGGCAGCAACCTGGATGGTGAATTGGAAGTAAGTAACGTAAATGGTTCTATAAAACTTACAGATATATCGGGTTCTGTGGTAGCAACCACCGTAAACGGCCCGGTAATCGTTACTTTTAAATCCATCGACCCAAAAGCAGCTATGGCATTTTCGACCCTGAATGGCAAAATCGATGTTACCTTTCCTGCAAGCCTGAAGGCCAATGTAAAATTGAAATCGGACAGAGGCGATATATTTACCGATTTTGATGTATCCACCGAGCAACAAAAGCCCAACGTAACCCGCACCAATAAAGACGGCATGTACGGCCTGAAAGTTGATGAATGGGTATACGGCAAAATTGCAGGCGGCGGCCCCGAACTAATGATGAAAACCACCTTTGGCGCGGTGTATATCAGGAAAGCGAAGTAGTTTTTAATTTGAAGATTTGAAAATTTGAGGATTTGAAAATGCAACGGAAACGCCTGGCAGCGAAGGCTTATTCCCATAGCAATAATCATCAAACTCATTTTCAAATTTTCAAATCCTCAAATTTTCAAATCGATATTAATTTTCAAATTCAATACTGTGTTCAAAAATTATCTAAAAACAGCCTGGCGAAATTTGCTCAAGAATAAGTTTTATTCGGTTATCAATATAGCCGGTTTAACCCTTGGTTTGGCTATTGGTATCCTGATACTCATTTGGGTGCAGGATGAATTAAGTTTTGATAGTTTCCATACCAAAGCGCCGGATATTTACCGGCTGGAATTGTTTGGCGGCACGGGTGCCAGCAGGCAGATATATAGTGTAGGCGTAGCGCCTATTGGCCCTATGGCCAAACAGCAATTAACCGAGGTGAAGGAGTGTGTACGCATTACCGGTAATTATAATTTTTCGCTGTACAAATACAAGGATAAGGTTTTTGGAGATGAGAATGCCGCCTTTACTGATCCTTCGTTTTTTTCGATGTTCGATTTTCATTTGATAAAAGGGGATGCAGACAAGCCATTTAATGATGATAATTCAGTTGTTATCACCCAAAAAACCGCGCAAAAATTCTTTGGCGATCAGGATCCGATTGGTAAAGTCATCATTGCAGACGGGAACAAAGCCAATTTTACAGTAAGCGGTGTAATAGCTGATTTTCCTAAAAACTCCAGCATCAATTACGATATGCTGATGCCTATGAGCTTTCACGAAAAAGCGATGCTGGCAAGCAAAAACGACCTCAGTAATAACTTCAGCTTTTTTAATTATGAAACGTATTTACAGCTCAAACCGGGCTCGGCAACTAAAGCATTAACCACCAAAATACGCCAGATTCACCTTAACCATAAGGCTGATGATACTGATGCCGAATACCTGCTGTTGCCGATATCTAAAATGCGCCTATACAATGCTGATATGACGGATAGGGGTATATCTACCGTGCGCATCTTTATTATCATAGCGCTGTTGATACTGGTTATCGCCTGCATCAATTATGTAAACCTTTCAACCGCGCGATCTATGCTCCGGTCAAAAGAAATCAGCATGCGTAAAATTATCGGCGCAGCCAAAATGCAGCTGTTTATGCAGTTTATTGTGGAGACGGCATTACTGTTTTCGCTGGCCGCACTGTTGGCAATCGGGTTGATATTTATATTAATGCCGATGTTTAACCATCTGCTCAACAAGCAAATGATGTTTAACCTTGGCGACTATCAGGTATGGCTCATTCTTCTCGCTGCCATCGGCGGCACCTTAGCGCTATCGAGTATTTACCCTGCTTTGCTGCTGTCTTCATTCGAGCCGTTAAAAGCTTTAAAAGGGAAAATCTCGGCAGGTATTGGCGATGTGTTATTCCGCAAAATATTGGTGGTAACCCAGTTTGTGTTTTCGATTGTGCTTATCATCAGTACCATGGTTATTACGGGGCAGTTAAACTACATCCGGCAGAAGAATTTGGGCTATGATAAGGAGAATGTAATTAGCTTTTGGATGCGTGATATGGCATCGCACTATGATGCGGTGAAGGCCGAACTATTGAAGCAACCCGGCGTACTGGCCGTCACCCGGTCTAACCAAAATATAGTGCGCTTTGGCGGTTTTACGGGCTGGCTGGATTGGGACGGTAAAGATCCTAAACAAAACATGATGATTCACCCGATTGTGGTGGATAAGGACATGGTATCCTTTTTTAAAATGAATATGAAAGAGGGGACTACGTTTACCGGTTCGATAGCTGATACTTCGTATTATGTGTTGAATGAAGCAGCCATCAAGGAAATGGGTATCACTAACCCTATAGGCAAAAGTTTTACCATGCAAGGTGTTAAGGGCACCATCATAGGCGTAGTCAAAAATTTTCATTACGCATCTATGAAAGTGAAAATTGCACCTGCCATGTTTTGGTA
The DNA here is from genome assembly GCF_056401935.1 of Mucilaginibacter sp. P4_D1. NCBI lineage: Bacteria > Pseudomonadati > Bacteroidota > Sphingobacteriia > Sphingobacteriales > Sphingobacteriaceae > Mucilaginibacter > Mucilaginibacter sp. P4_D1. Next base: position 158,279 of record NZ_JBFUIJ010000005.1, on the reverse strand, counting down.
CAAGCCCGCGTACCTAAACACCATCTACATTAAAACCACTGGTCGCGATGTGCAGAAGGCAATAAGTGCGGCCGGGAAGCAATTTAAACAATATAATGGCGAGTACCCATTTGCCTACAATTTTCTGGATGATCTTTTCAATAAAATGTACCAAAGCGAGCAGCAGGAGGGTAAGCTATTCAGCTATTTTGCTGGTATTGCCATATTTATATCATGCCTTGGTTTATTGGGTTTGGCCGCCTACACCGCCCAGGTGCGTACCCGCGAAATTGGCGTGCGCAAAGTGTTAGGTGCAAGTGTAAGCGGTATAGTAAGCCTGCTGGCCCGCGATTTCATAAAATTAGTTTTGATAGCAATTCTTATCGCGTCGCCCCTGGCCTGGTACGCCATGTATAAATGGCTGCAGGATTTTGCCTACAAAATAAATGTAAGCTGGCTGGTATTTGTATTTGCCGGGTTTATGGCCATACTTATTGCCTTTGCTACCATAAGCTTCCAGGCGGTTAAAGCTGCTTTGATGAACCCGGTAAAAAGTTTGAGGAGCGAGTAGGTGAAGGTGAAAGGTAAAGGGTGAAAGGTAAAAGGTATGTTATGTTTTTCCCCTTTGCCTTTTGCTCTCTCGATATCCGCGCTTAAACTGCCGTGCCAAAAAAGTAGTGGTCTGTCAATATTATTCTAAATCAATACCGTTTTCATTCCGGTAGGTTCTGCTACAAACCATCTGTTAATAAATCCTCGGATCACGTCAAGCAGGTTCAGTTTTTTTGTCGGCTCAATAGGCGCCTTTTCAATAGACAGTGTATGATCATCAGATGCATCGCCTTCCTGCATTTCTACCAGGATGCTTTCGCGGATGGCAGGGTCGCGGTTTACAATATCGTCAAGTTCGGTAAGCTCGTTAAAGGTAGCTGTGCCATTTTTTTGTCGTTTAATTAAAATATCAAAACGGTCTTGTAAAAACGTGCGCCGTTCCAGTTGTTTATGGTGCTTCATGGTGCTTTCCCTTAGTAAAATGTACAAAGCAAACCAAATGCCATGCTTTTATTTTATTGTATATCAATAAGTTAAGTTGCATGTATGTTCGGCTCTGTTCATTTTTGATACAGCAGATGTACGCTTTCGCGCAGCGCAGTGTCATACTGATATTTCTATTATCGCTTAATTTTAATATTTTTTTAATTTTTTTGCTTCTTTTCAAATCCTACCTTCGCTTTTTTTCGTACTTTATCTGAGCTGATACTTTACTATTGATTTTTGTATGACCCCCGCAATTCAAAAAAAGAATAATKTTACAATCGAAGGTAATCTTGAATCTGCAAAAACATTGTTATTTGCACATGGTTTTGGAACCGACCAAACCGCATGGAACTGGGTAAAAGAAGCTTTTAAGGACGATTACCGCCTGGTGTTATACGATAATGTGGGAGGAGGCAGCGCCGATCCGGATGCTTACAGCCCTATCAAATATCATCATATAAATACATATGCCGATGACATGCTGGTCATTATGGCCGACCTGGGGCTTTATGATGCCACTATTATAGCGCATTCCGTAAGTTCGATGATTAGCTTACTGGCGGCCAATAAAGCACCAAAGTATTTTGGCAAGATGGTTTTTATAGGCGCTTCACCGCGTTATATAAATGACGAAAGTGTTGGTTATACAGGCGGTTTTACCCAACCCGCGCTCGATAGTATGTACGATGCCATGACCAATAACTATTATGCGTGGGTAAGCGGCTTTTCGAATTATGCCATGGGTAATCCGGACCGCCCGGAGTTAGGCGAATATTTTGCTTATAGTTTATCTGCCATCCGCCCGGACGTTGCTTTATCGGTTGCTAAAGTAATTTTCGAATCAGATTTGCGCAATGAGGTTGAGAAACTGGATAAAGAAGTTCTGTTACTTCAAACCAGGCATGATATTGCTGTTCCATTAGAAGTAGCCGAATACCTGCACGAGCATATCAAGGGAAGCGAACTAAAAATAATAAATGCCACAGGGCATTTTCCACACATCAGTGCGCCTACAGAAGTTATAGCCGCCATTAAATCATTCATATAGTTTGCTGCCTGACACTTCAAATATAAACTGGGCAAAAAGAGCGCTCAATTTTATAACCCGGCTGGGCGTGGTTGACCGTTTTGAAAAATGGGAAACCATCATGCGGCGTAGCATTGCGTATTTAAAGGAATTATCAGGAGCATCGACTGTATTGTTGTTTAAAATTGAAGACAGCATTACGGTTAGAGTTTACACTCCTGATTCGCAGGAGAACGAGGTGGTTTATATTGACCCTGCCGCAATATCCGCGTTCGCTGATGATAAAAGTGTTCAATATTTTGATCAGCAGTACCCCCATATCAACATCAAAACTATTGAATTGCTAAATACCCCGGCGTCGTTGGCGGTGCTGCCTATTGTGCAGGGCGATACCAAAGGTTATATATTGTTAGCCTGGGAAAATAACTTCAGCTTTAATGACGATTTTAAAGAGTTTGTTCAAAGTTGCGCAGCCAAGATAGACGAAACGGCAAAGCTATCCACCACTTATTATTCGCTCGAAGAGTTAAAAGTACGCTTTAATGGCATCTTGCAAACTGTACCGCAGAGCATTGTTTTTGCCGACGATACCGGTAAAAACAGCTGGGTAAATGATCATGCCGCTAAGTTGTTCGGTTTGCCAGGCGGTAATGTGCAGCCTGCGTTGTTATCAGCTGCCATGCAACAACTGCGCGATAGGGCTACAAATAAAGAAGAGCTATTTCGCCGGGGGATGGAGTTTTTTAAATCAAAGGACAAGCGTATTGACAATTGGCAATGGATTTTTGAAGGTGCCGATGTGCTGGTGTTGAGTGTGTGTGCCCGGCCTACCGTATCCGAGCACGTAAGCGGGATGTTATGGACATTTGAAAACATTACCCAACAATACCTTGCCGACTTGCATTTAAAAGAGCTAAATGTGAAGTTGGAAGAGAAAAGCGAATTGGCTGAAGCTCAGAATAAAGCCAAATCGGAATTCCTGGCTAATATGAGCCACGAAATCCGTACGCCAATGAATGGTGTTATCGGGATGACCAGCCTGTTACGTAATACCCGTTTGGATGAAGAGCAATTTGATTTTGTGGAATCTATCCGGCTGAGCGCGGATGCCTTGCTCGAGATAATCAACGAGATCCTCGATTTCTCTAAAATTGAATCGGGCAAACTTGAACTGGAAGAACACCCGTTTTTTGTACATAAAATCATTGAGGAAACTTATGACCTGCTTGCGCTGAAGGCTTACGAAAAGGATATCGACCTGCTTTATATGGTCGATCCGGAGATACCGATGGAGGTAATAGGCGATATGACACGCCTGCGCCAGATTGTGATGAACCTGGTGGGTAACGCCATTAAATTTACCCCAAGCGGCGAAATCCTGACCAGTATTAAATTGGTATCAAAAAAAGGCAATAATTACGAACTTGAATTTTCGGTTAAGGATAGCGGTATAGGTATCCCTGCCGATAAGATGCACAAACTATTTAGCTCATTTAGCCAGGTTGATTCATCTACCACCCGTAAATACGGCGGCACAGGCCTGGGACTGGCCATTAGCGCCCGTTTGGTGGAGAAGATGAACGGCCGCATTTGGGTAGAGAGCGAGGTAAATGTAGGTACCACCTTTAAATTTACTATTCATTTGCGCACCGATGCGCAGATCAAGGCATTTAAACCCGTAATAGCGCTAAAAGAACTTACCGGTAAATATGCATTGCTGATAGATGATAATGTGACCAACTTACGTATCCTGAAAGGGCATTGCGAACATTGGGGTATGCATGCCGATGTTTTTACTACCGGCAAACAGGGTGTAGCTGCCATGGCTAAGCGCAAGTACGATATTGTAGTTATTGATATGCTAATGCCCGAAATGAACGGCATTGATGTAGCAAAGCAAATTGCAAAAAAATATGGCAAAGAAGTACCGATGGTGCTTTTCAGTTCGGCGGGGCATTTTCCGGCAGAGCAGAAAAAAGACCGCAAGCTTTTTACAGCCATATTGGATAAGCCCATTAAACAATCATACTTCCAAAAAATGCTTGTTGATACCATATCGCAGGCAGAAGGAATTACTAAAGGAACCCCGGTGTTAGCAGATATTATAAAAAATGTTCCGGTTGTTGACGATGAGCATTTGGCAGTTTTAGTGGCAGAAGATAACCTGATTAATCAGAAAATAGTGATCAAGGCTTTACAAAACATTGGCCATCGGTGCGATGTGGTAGCCAATGGGCTGGAAGTATTATCATCTCTGGAGCGGCAACGTTATGATATTGTGATGATGGACGTACAAATGCCCGAAATGGATGGCCTGCAAGCCACCCGCGAGATTATCAGGCAATATGGTGAAAAGCGCCCAATCATCATCGCTATGACGGCCGGTGCATACGAAAAAGATAAACAGGAATGCCTGGAAGCCGGGATGGACGATTATATTACCAAGCCCTTTGATTTTGATAGCTTTTATTACAAGTTTAATTTCTGGAAAGGCAAAGTTGGGCAAACGGTGTAAGGGAGTATGGCTAAGGTGAAAATATTTTTTTGCTCCTTATAATCAAACGTACAACCTACGCGATTACTCTTTATTGAAGTAAGTGAATATTCGGTAAATCCGGCTTATTGTTTATTGCGTTTATGTAATAAATAATAAGCCATAACCAATGAGTGCCTTAGTAAACCACAGCGTAAAAACCATAGCCGAAAACATCCGTAATACCAGGATACGGTTGGCTTACTCGCAGGAATATCTTGCTGCAAAGTTGAATGTATCGCAAAATACCTACAGTAAAATTGAATTGGGCTATGTTAAACTAACCTTAGAGCGATTTTTTAAGATTTGCCGGGTATTGGAGATCGATCCGGCCGAGGTTATTAATGCTGATGGGGTAGCGGCCTAAGTTAAAAGTAAGTATAGAAAACAGCCTTGTCATTCCTGGTATTAGGGTAGGTTTGTAAAAAAATATGACGTGTTATTCGGGATTCCCAAATCCCGATGGTTGGGAGCGCAAAGTTTAATTCACCCCCTTTACAATCCCCGCCTTATAAAAACTTGGTGTGGTACCGGTAATTTTGCGGAACGCCCTGCTAAAATAATGCTGGTTGTTAAATCCTGCTTTAAAGCAGGCATCGGCAATGCTGCAATACGGATTATGCAATAGTTGTTTGGCAAACTGTATCCGCTCCTTAATAATATAATCAACCGGCGAAATTCCCATTTCATGCTTAAATGCCCTGAAAAAGCTGGCCTTGCTCATATAAGCCATTTGGCTCAGGGCGTCGATGTTCAGCTTTTCGGTAAGGTGGTTTTTAATGTATTGTAAAATATAAGCAAAACGGTTTCCTGTTGATAGTTGCTGCATATTATCTTGTACAATATGCAGGTTTTGCATTTGCATTATGCGTATCAAAAGTTCTTTCAGCGTTAAATTGGCCAGTACGTCTTTGGTTAACACATCGCCGGTGCTTATACTGATGAGTTTATTAATCAGCTGGGCCAGTTCATGATTATTAAAAAAGTGGAATTGCTGGTAGTTTAGCTTCCATAGGTCGTCGTCAGCGCGCGGGTAATTCTCATTCAAAAAATCAAGGGTACTTTTTATTTCGTGATGATTTATGGCCAGGGCGGTACACTGCGAAGGGTTAAGCTCGGATGCCTCGGGGAAATCAATAGTCATGGTAACATTTGGCGGTACTATCACCGTTTCGCCGGGCAGGTAATCAAAACCGGGTTTATCAAACAGGTGCATTACTTTTTTGCCGCGTAGCATACTGGTAATAACAAGGTCATCAAAAGTAAGCGGAACCAGCTCGCTGCGCTGATAGGTTTCGTAAATATTTAGTTCGCAGTGGTTTAACGTATATGCACGGCGATTTTCTACCAGCGTGTGCAACTCGCGTTTACCGCTAAGGGCAAACGGAGATACCAGGTTTCTCTCGGTCATAATTGGTTTATTATTAAATAAAATTAGACATACTAATTGGTAGTTTATAATTCATTTTAAAATTGAAATTATAATGCACCCAATTGAGAGTATCGTGCAAATACCCGATACAACGGGCTGGTAACTTAGCCTAACCAATTTTAAAAATAAACAGTATGAGTGTAGCCCAAAGACCATCCTTTAAGGATAAGTACGACAATTTTATTGGCGGTAAATTTGTTCCGCCTGTTAAAGGCGAATATTTTGACAACATTTCGCCTATTGATGGCAAAGTTTTTACCAAAGCCGCCCGATCAACCAAAGAAGATATTGAAGCAGCTGTTGATGCTGCCACAGAAGCATTTAAAACCTGGAGCAAAACCGCAGCCACTACCCGCAGTAACTTATTGCTTAAAATAGCGCAGATAATTGAAGATAACCTAAGCTACCTGGCCACGGTAGAGACGATTGATAACGGGAAAGCCATCCGCGAAACCATGGCTGCCGATTTGCCGCTGTGTGTTGACCACTTTCGTTATTTTGCAGGTGCCATCCGCGCCGAAGAAAGCAGCATATCTGAGCACGACGAATTTACCGTAAGTATTAACCTGCAGGAGCCTCTTGGCGTAGTTGGCCAGATTATTCCCTGGAACTTCCCATTATTAATGGCCACATGGAAAATAGCACCTGCTTTAGCGGCCGGTTGTTGTGTGGTTGTAAAACCTGCCGAGCAAACGCCAACCAGTATTATGGTGCTAATGGAACTTATAGGCGATGTTTTGCCTGCCGGAGTGTTAAACGTTGTTACCGGGTTTGGTCCCGAAGCAGGTAAGCCGCTGGCTACCAATCCGCGCATCAGTAAGGTAGCTTTCACCGGCGAAACCACAACAGGCAGGTTAATTATGCAATACGCCTCAGAGAATTTAATCCCAGTAACCATGGAGTTGGGTGGTAAATCGCCAAACATCTTCTTTGAGTCTGTGGGCGATGCTGACGATGAGTTTTTTGATAAAGCAGTAGAAGGCGCCGTATTATTTGCTTTAAACCAGGGCGAAGTTTGTACCTGCCCGTCGCGTATGCTGGTGCACGAGAATATTTACGAAAAATTTATCGAACGTGTAATTGCCCGCACAAATGCCATCATTATGGGGAACCCATTGGATTCAACTACCATGATGGGCGCTCAGGCATCTAATGATCAATATGAAAAAATTCTGAGTTACCTGGATATTGGTAAAAAAGAAGGAGCAGAGGTGCTGGCCGGCGGTGGCGCTCAAAAATTGCCCGATGAGTTAGGTGGCGGCTATTATATACAGCCAACTATTTTTAAGGGGCATAATAAAATGCGCATTTTCCAGGAAGAAATTTTTGGCCCGGTGGTATCGGTTACAACCTTTAAAACTACCGAAGAGGCTATTGAAATTGCCAACGATACCCTTTACGGGTTAGGTGCCGGTGTGTGGACGCGCGACGCTCACGAAATTTACCAGGTGCCCCGTGCTATTCAGGCAGGCAGGGTTTGGGTTAATAATTACCATGCTTATCCGGCACATGCACCCTTTGGTGGTTACAAAAAATCGGGCTTTGGTCGCGAAAATCACAAAATGATGCTGAACTACTACAGGCAAACCAAGAATATGCTGATCTCCTATAATAAGAACAAACTGGGCTTCTTTTAGCCTGGTAATGTTAAAGGCGACCGCGAAGTGTTTGGGATTTTGCGGCGCCTTTTATTAGTTTATTGCAAATCAAATGCGAGGGAAAGCGGGATTCTCCTATCGAGATTGGGAGGAACATTTTTTAGATTAGTATCATCAAATAAACAAAATGTCATTTCGAACGAATCAGAGGTGGATGTTAGCGGTGGGGTGAGGAGAAATCTTGTAAGCCCTGCATCTCGACAAGTCCATCGGAATGCAGGGCTTACAAGATTTCTCCTCGTACCTCGTTCGAAATGACATTTCTTTTTATCTAAAAACTGTATACATGCAGTAGCTCTCAAGAGGAGAATTGAAACAACTATCACACCATGACCAAAAGAGTATCCATTACCCCAGAAGCCGAAAAAGTAATAGCTGAGTTAAAATCCCGGTTTGGCGAATTGATGTTTCATCAAAGTGGCGGTTGCTGCGATGGCTCATCGCCCATGTGTTTTGAAAAAGGCGACTTTAAAATTGGCAGCAGCGACGTAAAAATAGGCGAGATTGCAGGTTGCGAATTTTTCATGAGCATTGATCAGTTTGAATACTGGAAACACACACACCTTACGCTGGATGTTACCCCCGGCCGCGGCAGCAGTTTTTCAATCGAAATCCCGATTGGGATAAGGTTTATTATTCGCTCCAGGTTATTTACTGATGAGGAACTGGGTGATTTGGAGCCTGTTGAGTATTTTGAATCCTGATCCGGCTTTTTAACTGCTTTCTGTCTATTGCGTTGTCTCCCGTTTTTAATTAATAAGCGGTACCGGGGCCTTTACCAGTTTAGCGTACTTTTCATCCAGGGAATTTACCGGCACGGTGATGCTTAATGCATTTATCGCAAAATAATTTACCGATACATAGTCGTAGCCCTTAAATGGCCCGTAGTGATCGCCGCCCGAATCTTTCAGGATAAAAAATAATTTGCCGGCTTTGCTTTTGGCGATACCTACAATATGGATAAGGTGATCGTCCTGCGTTACCAGGGTTTCAAATAGCTGTTGTCTTAGCGGTACGCTATACGCCATCTCTGCTGTATCGGCGTTGCCCACCCGGTAAAAGCGTTTGTCTTCAAACAGGGCGTAGCCTGCTTTACCGCAGTTCCAGCCATTATTGCTTACATCCATATCAACTACCAGCGATTGGCCTTTTTCGATGGTTGTTTTGGCAATTGCTATCAACTCATCCAACGGTACATTCAGGTAATTTTCGCGCAGCAAAAAGTTATCGGGAATTTCCAGCGGAAAGTTTTCGTAAAATGGATGGTGCGTAAACGAGGTTATGGTGGCGTATTGCTGCCTGTTGAATTTTAAAACATCCTTTGCAAAGCTAAGCGGCGTATATTTTTTACCCTCCCAGGTAAATTTGGCTGGTGGAATGCCAACAATATCGTCATGCTTTTTAATAAACCCGGCCAGCCAGTTGGCATCAATGGGTTTTGTTTTAAGCACCGAATCGAGGTAGCTTTTCAGGATTTCGTCGGTTTGCCTGTTGCTTTTATCTGAAAATTCGACACCTTTTTTACGTGCATAAAACTCGTTGGGGATAGCGCCGTATTTTTCTATCCCGTACATGGCATCATGGGCCAGGCCGCCGGCCTCAAATAAACTTGTGCCATTTGACAGAATATAACGCTTTGCCTTTTCAATAAACAGGTTACGCGAGGTATATAATTCCGAAATGTCAATATCTTTTTTATCATTCGCTATCTCGGCCGATTCAACCAGCGACGTAGTTGAAAACGACCAGCAGGTATTGGTGCCGCCCTGGTATTTTACGGTGCCAGCTGTAATTTTTTTAATGGTGACAGGTTGCTGTGCATAAGCACAACCAAAAGCAGCTGCAAATAACAGGGATAGATAATATTTTCTCATCTATAAGTAATTGGGTAAACCACTAAAATAGGAATAAATTTTGATTGGGCGATTGGCCCTGGCCGATAGTACCAATTCATCGGCAGCCTTTTTTAATACCTGTTTAATCGGTTTGCGAAGGAGTGGGATTTTATTTTAACCAACAGCAGGTACCGGCAGGGTAAAATAAAAACAGGTACCGTTTGCCAATTCGTCATCATCTACACCAATAATGCCACCATGCCTGATGATGATTTCGGCGCTTAAAAATAAGCCGATGCCAAATCCCGGTATGTTTTGTGGCGTTGATGTTGCCCGGTAAAATTTTTGGAACACCTTGTGATGTTCGCTTTTGGGCAGGCCGATGCCAAAATCTTTAACCTGTACTTTTACTTCTTTGTCGTTTGCGCCAATGTATACCACGATATTGGTACAATCGGGCGAGTATTTAACGGCATTATTAACCAAATTGGTTAGCACCTGGGCAATACGGTATCTATCTGCAAATACCAGGTTTTTATCATTTGTGGTAGCCACCCGAATGTTGTATTCAGGGTTTATCAGCATAGCATTAGCGGCAATTTCTTCGCCAAGGGCGTTTAAATCAAATGAATCTTTAGCCAGTTTAATGTGGTTGGATAGGTTGGCCGGATCGGCCATTTCATTCAACAACCTGGTAATCCTTTCTACCGAACCGAGGGCTCGTTTGGCAACCTGGGTGATTTTTTCATCGCCAATGCCGGCAATAAACCTATCTAATAGTTGCAAATAGCCCTTAACTGCCGATAGGGGTGTTTTAAGTTCATGTGTGGTTACATTAAAAAGTTCATCCCTTAAAAGCTCCAGGTCTTTCTTCTCGGTGATATCAACCATGGTGCCTATAATGTGGGTGGGCGCTGCCGCATCAAATAGTACCGTGCCCTTTGCATCAATCCAATGAATGGTATTATCAGCATGCCTTACCCGGTATTGCAGGCTATAAACCCCCGATGCAGATTGAATGGCTTCAATAATTGCTTCGGGCATTAGCGGCCTGTCATCGGGCAGTATACAGTTTAGCAGCTTATCGTAATCCAATGTTTCGTTTTCGCCGATGCCAATGTTAGTTTTACATTTGGAGGTACAGTTAAGCGAGTAATTGCTAAGGTCAAGCTCCCAAAAACCTAATTGAACCTGGTCGAGCGCTATCTTCAGATGCTCCTGGGTTACTTTGATAGACGGCTCCTTATAGGCTAACAATGACGACATAATTGGTACGTTGATAATTGGATAAGGCCAACAAGTTAAGCAATAGCTTTTGTATTTAATGTAATTTATTTAAGGGCTTATGTATTTAAGGGCAGGCTAAAGCAAAAGCGACTGCCTTTACCAAGTTCGCTTTCAATACTGAAAATTCCGTTGTGTTTCTTAATGATCTCTGCTGCAATGTAAAGGCCCAAACCTACACCTTGGTAAAGCATAGCTGTCTTGCTTACGCGGTAAAATCGCTGAAACAACTGGTCTATATCTTCTTTGGCAATTCCAATTCCAAAATCCTCCACAATTACCATGATACTACCCGCTGCAATTTCGGCTTTAACTAATATTTTATCAGCCTGGGGCGAATATTTGATTGCATTATTCAACAGGTTTACCATTACTTGTTCTATCCGGAACTGGTCGCCCAGGTATTTTATGCTGACGGAGTTTTCCAATAAAATCTTGTGCCTGTCGGCTGTTAGCTGCACATTACCAATACTATGGGTAAGGGCATCTGTAAAATTAAATTCGGCTATATTTAAATCTATCAGTCCTGCATTTATACGGGTAACATCCAGCAAATCTTCAATTAACCGCTCCAGGCGTTTAATACTGTGGTTGGCATTTAAAATGAATGCGTAAGTTTTGTCGGTTTTATCGGCTGTTTTCTCCAATAACTGGTTAATGGCCTTAATATTGGTTAGCGGGGTTTTAAATTCGTGGCTTACCATGTTAAAAAACTCATCTTTTTTGGCTTCGGCGGCAGCACGTCGTACTTTTTCCTGCTTTTGCGCTTGTATTTCCCGGTTAGCCATAATTAACTCGGCGGCACGTTTGCCCTTTTCTTCGTCCTGGAAATCAAGCTCCTTAAGGGCCGCAAGCAGCTCGGCGGCCCGCCTTCCTTTTTCTTCATCCTGTAAATCGAGTTCAATATTGGCAATAATCAGCTCGGCGGCGCGCTTGTCTTTTTCTTTGCTTTGGTAAACAAGTTCTTTATTAGCTATAATTAGTTCGTTAGCCCGTTTTTCCTTCTCCAGGTTCTGAAAAACAAGTTCTTTGTTGGCTATAATTAGTTCGTTAGCCCGTTTTTCCTTCTCCAGGTTTTGAAAAATTAATTCGGTATTGGCTATAATTAATTCGGCGGCCCGTTTTTCTTTTTCCTGGTTTTGAAAAATTAGTTCAGTATTGGCCAATATCAGTTCGGCAGCACGTTTCTCCTTTTCCGCGTTCTGAAAACTCAGCTGGGCATAAGCAAGTACAAGCTCGGCGGCTCGTTTTTCCTTTTCTTCGTTCTGAAAATCAAGTTCTTTGTTTGCAATAAGCAGTTCTTCGGCGCGTTTTCGTTTTTCAACGTTCTGAAAATTAAGCTCGACGTTTGCAATCATCAATTCATCAGCCCACTTTCCTTTTTCCTGGTTTTGCAGTTCAAGTTTCATCAGTGCCTGGCTTAAATCTTCGGCAAGTTGTTCGTTTTTCTGATGCTGGCTTACCAATTCTTTATTGGCAACGTTCAATTGTTCCGATAGCTTATTTACTTCCATAACATAGGGGCGACAATACCATTATTTAAATGAGATACCAACGCCGTCCGAACAGGTAGATATTTGTAAAATATTGCAAGCTGATTTTGAGTTGCTACGCTTAAAAAAACCGGATCTGCAATAGCACAAATGAAAGCCGGGATTGTTTTCGTAATTCTGAAAATAGATAAAAGAAATTAACTTAAAAAAAACGCTGTTAAATAAAGTTTGAAAAATAGTGCGCTGGTTGGCGGATTATACCAAACTGTAGATACTTTGCTATATAATGCCTAACAATTAAATAACAATTTAATAAAACAGTAAACACAGGCTATCCATTTAGCCACCTTATATTTGGCGTTTATTAATAGTTTGATTGTTTTATAAGGAGCTGTAATCAGTTTGGCTCAATTCGGCTGCACTATGATCCGATGCAAAAGCAATTTCTGCAACCAGTTATGCATCAACATAATTTTTCAGTTCGTCTGCAAAAAATAGTTTCGAATCCGGCCTGGGCGTTAGTGGCAGCGTTTGGTACTTATTTTTGTATGTACGGGTTTCGTAAGCCCTATACCGCGGCTACCTATGCCGATGCCATGTTTTGGGGTATTAACTATAAATTCCTGCTCATTATTGCACAAACCATTGGTTATGTTATTGCCAAGTGGGTAGGGATAAAAGTAGTTTCGGAAATAAAACCACATCAGCGTATCCGGGCCATTTTGGGCTTTATAGCCTTTGCCGAGTTGATGTTGCTGCTTTTTGGCTTTGTACCACGCCCCTGGAATATAATTTGCCTGCTGCTGAATGGTTTATCCCTTGGGGTGATATTTGGCCTGGTGCTGGGCTTTTTAGAAGGCCGCAAGCATACCGAGTTTTTAATTGCAGGGCTGTGCGCCAGCTTCATCGTATCTGATGGGGTATCCAAATCGTTAGGTACCATGCTGTTGAACTATGGAGTTACCGAAAGCTGGATGCCTTTTTTTGCGGGCCTGCTGTTTGCCGTGCCTACATTGATTTTTATAGGTATGCTGGCGTTTGTGCCCTTGCCATCTGCCGCCGATGTGGCCGAACGATCGGCAAGGGAGCCTATGTGCAGTAAGGACAGGCGCGACTTTTTTATAAAATATGCACCGGGGCTTATAGGCATCATAACGGTTTATTTATTTGTAACCTTACTACGCAGCGTACGTGCCGACTTTGCTCCCGAGTTATGGGCCGGCTTAGGCTTTCATCAAACGCCGGCTACCTTTACCCAATCGGAGTTGTTGGTTTCCTTCGCTGTTATAGTTATTATCAGTTTCGCGGTTTTTATTAGCAATCATTATAAAGCGTTCCGGTTTTCGCTCTTTATTTGCCTCGCGGGCTTTATTATTTTGTTGGCTGCTGTTTGGGGCTTAAATCACGGTTTGGGTACTTTCAACTTTATGGTGCTGTTGGGCCTGGGCGTTTATATGCCTTATGTGGCCATACATTCCATCGTATTTGAGCGCCTGATAGCCGTAACCAAAGAGCGTGCAAATGTTGGCTTCCTGATGTATATTGTTGATTCGGTTGGGTATACAGGTTATATCGTACTTATGTTGTTAAGATATTTCACGCCTTCTACTGATTCGATACTGTTTATTTTTTTGAAAATATGTATTGCCCTGGGTATTGCCGGGGCGCTCATTGTATTGTTTTGCCATTGGTATTTTAAAATAAAGTTAAAAAGGAATGAACAACAAATTGCTCCGGTTCCCGGCTGGCAAGGCGGCCGTATTTAACGGTGCCGGCCTGCCATTTGAATTTATAGAACGGGAATTGCCGGTTATTAAACCCGGCGAAATATTGGTAAAAAACCTTTACACCACGCTTTGCGGCAGCGATATACATACCTATTGCGGTCGGCGCGTTGAGCCGGCACAGGTAGTTTTGGGGCACGAAATTGTGGGCGATATCCTGTATATCGACCCGGCCCATCCGGCAAAAGATTTCAGGGGTGATGATATTAAAGTGGGGGATAGGGTTACCTGGTCTATATTTTCGGTACCTGCTGATGTAACCGCGCCAAGGCCCGATATGCCCCAAAAAAGCGACCAGCTTTTTAAATACGGCCATGCATTGGCCAATGGCAACGATGTATTTAACGGCGGCCTTGCCGACTATTGTGTACTGCATGCCAACACGGCACTTATCAAAATTTCCGCTGATATTCCCGTGCAGGTGGCTGCCACCATTAGTTGCGCCCATGCAACGGTTACCGGGGCGCTTAGGATAGCCGGGGATATTGCCGGTAAAAGAGTGCTGGTTTTTGGCGCGGGCTTGTTGGGCCTGTCATGCGTGGCCATGAGTAAAGAAGCAGGTGCGTCATGGATTGGTTTAATTGATAACGATGAGTCGCGCCTGCATTGGGGCGAAAAGTTTGGTGCCGATGAAAACTACATTTCGCCGGCCGACGACGCAACAGGCCTGCCATGGCCCGAGGTTGATGTTGTATTTGATATGACAGGCAGCCCACTGGCCATGCTCACAGGGATCGATTCGCTGGCCCTGGGCGGTATAGCCATATGGATAGGAGCCGTGTTTCCCGCTAAGCCGGTACAGGTAGATGCGCAAAAGGTTGTACGCAAAGTTTTACAAATAAGGGGCTTGCATAATTATAATTATGAGGATTTTGTAAATGCGACCGTGTTTATAGAAAACAATTACACCAAATACCCTTTTGAGGCGCTGATTGAAAAGGAATATACCTTGGATGAGGTATCAGAAGCCTTTACATTTGCCAGCGACAGCAAACCGGTAAGGGTGGGCATAAAGATTGGCGATTAACACCTGGCAGGGGAAATGATTTTATACCGTAGAATTGAAAAGATAATTTACACACAGATAAAAAATAGAATGATATGATAAAAATGGTTGTTTTTGATATGGCCGGTACTACAGTTGACGAGAATAACGTAGTATACAAAACGCTTCGGACAGCTATAAACGAGGCCGGTTATAACTTTAGCCTTGATGAGGTGTTGGCCCAAGGTGCAGGTAAAGAAAAATTGCAGGCAATAAAAAGCATATTACAGGCTTATGCAGGCATTGACGATGATACCCTTGCCGATGCCATCTACGCCAACTTTATTGTACAACTGGCGGATGCTTATGCCACGCTGGAAGTATTGCCGCAACCCAACGCAACAGATTTATTTGGTGCTTTAGCCGAAAGGGATATTATTGTAGTTTTAAATACCGGTTACAACCGGGAAACTGCCGAATCATTGGTTAACAAATTAGGCTGGGAAGAAGGTGTAGAGTTTGATTTGCTGGTTACCGCTACTGATGTAGATAAAAATCGCCCCAACCCTGACATGATCCTGTTTGCCATGAAGCATTTTGGCATAACTGATGGTGCAGAAGTAGCAAAAGTTGGCGATTCGATTATTGATATTGAAGAAGGCCGCAATGCGGGTTGCTTAATGAATGTTGGTATTACCACGGGCGCGCATACTTTGCAGCAATTGCAATCGGCCAATCCCGAGGGTATTATTGATAATTTATTGGAGTTGTTGAAATTGGTGGATGCGGTTGAGTAGTCATCACCAAAAAAAGAAATCGCCATTTAAGTATAAATTAATGGCGATTTCTTTTTGCTGTTATACGAGTTAAATAATACCTAAAATCGTCCCAAACCAAACAACCATTCTGCCTGTTGCTTAACCATCATGAAAAAACTAATTGTTTTTGACCTGGATGGCACCCTTGCCGAAAGTAAGGCAGCGATAGATGCCGAAATGGCCAAATTGTTTTCGGCACTGCTGGATGTGGCTAAAGTTGCCATCATATCTGGCGGCGACTGRCCCCAGTTTGAAAAACAGGTTATTGCCCACCTGCCTAAAGGTACAAAGCTGGCAAAACTTTCCATCCTGCCTACCTGTGGTACCAAGTTTTATCAATACAAGCCCACTGGCTGGAAAAAGATATATTCAGAGGATTTTACTGCCGCCGAAAAGAAAAAGATCATCAGTTCACTGAATCAAGCTGTTGAAAAATCGGGTTTTATGGCCGAAAAGATTTGGGGCGATCAGGTAGAAGACCGCGACAGCCAGATCACTTTTTCGGCCCTTGGTCAAAAAGCCCCGCTCGAACCTAAAAAAGCCTGGGATTCCGATTTTAAAAAGCGCAAAAAAATTAAGACTATACTGGATAAACTGATCCCGGATTTTGCCGTTAACCTGGGTGGCGCCACGTCCATTGATGTTACCAAACCCGGAATAGATAAAGCCTACGGAATGCACAAGCTGCACGATATGCTGAAAATACCCATTAGCCAAATGCTGTTTATGGGCGATGCCTTGTTTGATGGCGGTAATGATTACCCGGCCCGTACTACCGGCGCCGATTGTATACAGGTGCGCGACCCGGAGGAAACAAAAAGGGTGATTGAGGGCGTGGTGGCCTGTTTAAAAAAGTAGGGTTACAAGTTCATTCACCAGCTAAAGAAGCCATTTTGATCAACGGGCAATTTTTGCAGGTCTGATAAACCCCGGCATCTGCACCTTACAGCAAAGTAGTTTGAGCTTTACAACAAAACGTAGCCCATGGGTTCTCCCGATATTTGTATTAACAAACAAATAAAAAGAGACATGGAAAAAATATGGTTTATTACAGGCAGCTCCCGCGGATTGGGACGCAGCCTCACAGCAGCAGTATTGGCCAAAGGCGATAAAGTAGCCGCTACAGCCCGTAACCCCGGGCAGTTACAGGATTTTATAGATAAATACCCTAACCAGGTGCTTCCCATTCAACTGGATGTAACAAGCCAGCAACAAATAAACGCAGCTATTGAAAGTACGATACAGCATTTTGGCCGCATAGATGTATTGGTAAACAATGCCGGCTTCGGTATTACCGGTGCTGCCGAAGCTTATACGGATGAGCAGGTGCAAAGCCAGCTGGATACCAACCTGTGGGCACCCATAGCAATTACCCGCGCTGCGTTGCCTCATATGCGTAAACAACGGTCGGGGCATATTTTGCAAATCAGCTCCATTGGTGGTAGGGTAGGCAGCGGTGGTGTAAGCATTTACCAGGCAGCAAAGTTTGGCTTGAGCGGCTTTAGCGAGGGCCTTGCACAGGAAGTGGCCCCATTGGGTATCAAAGTAATTGTGATTGAACCGGGTGGTTTTCGCACAGATTGGGCCGGCGACTCGATGACTTACGCACAATCAATTGAAGGATACGAATCTACAGTCGAAAAAAGGGCCGCCTTTTTCAAAAGTGGCAATTTTAAACCGGTTGGCGACCCTGATAAGGCTGCAAAAGTAATGCTTGAAATTGTTGACCATCCGCAGCCGCCACTACATTTAATACTGGGCAGCGAGGGCTTAGCTATTGTAAAAGCATCCGACACCGCCAAAATGGCCGAACTTGAAAAATGGGCCCCCTTAAGTATTTCAACCGATCATGATGAATCGGAGAACTTCTTTGAGTCGGCGCAGGGAAAAGCATACCTCACGCTCAAAAAATAATCACCAGGAATAATAGCTGTGCAGGTTTATTTTACAGGCGCAGCTATTATTGTAAATTTGAATGATATGCTTAAACAGGATAAAGAACCCATTTTACAGCAAATAAAGCACTCCTGCTACATTACCAGGAGCAGGGAGGGCGAGCAGTTTGTGCCCGAGCATGTTTTTAGTTACCAGATAGCCGGCTCCATCCAGATAACCGACGGAGAGCATACTTATCATGTTAAAGAGGGGGATTTTAGGTTAAGCAAACGCAATCACCTTATCAAATTTATAAAATCGCCGCCGCTCAATGGCGAGTACAGGGCTTTATCCATCTACCTCGACCAGCAAACCTTGCGTAACTTTAGTATAGAGTACGGTCTGAAATCAGAAAAGCATGATGCCGACGGGCCTTTTATCGCTTTAAAAACCAACGCTTTATATAAAAGCTTTATGGAGTCGCTGTTGCCTTACCAGCAGAGCGGACATACCATTAGCAATGAGTTACAACGTTTAAAACTCCGCGAAGCTATATTGATATTACTGCAGGGCAATCCCGAACTTAAAGATGTGCTGTTTGATTTCAGCGAGCCTGGTAAAATAGACCTGGAAGGCTTTATGAACAAAAATTACCAGTTTAATGTAGAGCTAAAACGCTTTGCCTACCTAACAGGACGGAGTTTGGCCACGTTTAAACGCGATTTTGAAAAAACCTTTCATACTACCCCCGGCAAATGGTTACAGCAGCGCAGGCTGCAACAGGCCCACTACCTGATTAAGCAGAAAAAGCAGGCCCCATCTGAGGTTTACCTTGAACTGGGTTTTGAAGACCTCTCGCACTTCTCGTTCGCGTTTAAAAAAGCCTTTGGCGTAGCGCCGTCTAAAGTTTAAAGTAAGCCTTCGGTGGTTAAAGTAACCGGGGGATAATCAATTTGTATTGAGTTGTTTAAATAAATAAAAAATCTAATTTTTAACGTAACCATTACGTTTTGGTTCACGTACAACAAGGTGTAAAAGGTTAGTTATTTATTGGTTTGAATTTTTGTTTGAAAACTCCCGGCTGCCAACCGGGAGTTTTTTTGTGTGATGGCGAAACCGCGTTAAATGTTCATGCCGCCCGATACTTCAATGCGTTGCGCATTAATCCAACGCGCATCTTCTGTGCACAAAAACGCTACCACGCCGCCAATATCATCGGGTACGCCAACACGGCCAAGTGCGGTTACACCGGCAATCATTTTGTTTACCTGCTCATTATCGCGTACCACGCCGCCGCCAAAATCAGTTTCAATGGCGCCGGGGGCCACGGTGTTTACCGCTATGCCGCGGGCACCCAGTTCTTTGGCCTGGTAACGGGTTAATACTTCAATGGCACCCTTCATGGCTGCGTAAGCAGCATAACCCGGGTTACTAAAACGTGCCAGTCCGCTCGATAGGTTGATAATGCGGCCACCATCATTAATCAGGGGCAACGCTTTTTGGGTTAAAAAGAAAACACCTTTTAAGTGTACGTTAACCAGTAAATCAAAATCTTCTTCGTTGGTATCAGCAAAGGGGGCGTGAATGCCAATTCCTGCATTGTTAACCAGGAAATCGAAGTTGGTGGTGTCAAACTTTTCCTTCAAAACCGTTTTTAATTGATTAAAAAAGCCGTCGAAGCTTTTAACATCGCCGGCATCTAATTGCAGGGCGGCGGCTTTAACACCCAGGGTTTCGGCTTCGGTCACTACGGCCTGTGCTTCATCTTGTTTGCTATGATAGGTAATTATTACGTTGATGCCTTTTTTGGCCAGGGCAAAAGCCATGTTTTTGCCCAAACCACGGCTGCCGCCGGTAATAAGGGCTATTTTATTTATTGGTTCCATTTGTGTATTTTAATTTAACAGCACAAAGGTAACACGCCATATTACGGCTGGTTTGCGCAATTCAATCCGAAGTTTACCAAAATCAAATCTTATTAGTTCATTGGTGTTGTCTTTTTCGTTCATTGGTTCATTAGTTTATTAGTGATTGGCGGTTAATTAGCTTGTTTGATAAGAGTGGTGATGTGTTTTATTTGGGCTATTTATCTCCAGCTATTCCGGTAACCAACTATGCCACCAATGAACTAATGAACCAATGAACATTTTTTTCTACCTTTGGCCATCCAAATAATATGAAGTTTATTTATCAAACCTGGTGGAAGGTAGTAACCGTAATTGTGATTGTTTACACACTTATTGCGGGCTTATTACTTGGCGTGCCAACCATGCCCATCCTGCACGAAACTATCCGTAATACTTATTTCCACGTACCCATGTGGATGGCCATGTTCACTGTATTTACCATATCGGTTTACTACAGTATTAAATACCTGCAAACCGGTAAAGAGGAATACGACCTGATAGCCGTAGAAAGCGCTAATACAGGCCTTTTCTTTTTTGTTATAGGGCTTATAACCGGTATGCTTTGGGCCAGGTACACCTGGGGCGCTTTCTGGAGTAACGATCCTAAGCAAAACAGCGCGGCCATTGCGTTCCTGTTGTATTGTGCTTACTCGGTATTGCGTAACTCTATTGATGAGGAACAGAAGCGGGCCAAAATTTCGGCCATTTATAACATCTTCGCGTTCCCTATCATGATCGTGCTCATTATGGTATTGCCCCGGATGACAGATTCATTACACCCCGGCAACGGCGGCAACCCTGCTTTTGGTAAGTTGGATATGGATAACCGCATGCGCATGGTATTGTACCCGGCATTTATTGCCTGGAGCGCTATGGGCGTGTGGATAGCATCGGTACGTTACCGTATCCGTTTAATTGAATATAAAAAGAACCAAATAAATTAATGAAAAAGTTAACATTAATGTTAATGTTGTTGCTGAGCTTTGCTACTGCTTTCGCACAACAGAATGGTCCGGTTGAAATGGCCGATGTGTTGCGCAGTTCGGGGAAAATATACGTCGTAGTGTGTACTATCGTGATCGTTTTTTTAGGACTGGCCATTTATCTGTTCTCTATCGACCGCAGGCTTAGAAAAATAGAAAAAAACCAATAACAAAAAAGATAGCCCTATTCTGTTTAAACACTGATTTTACTATGCATGCATAGTGTGTACCTGAAACACTAACTATAATATATTTGCAATATTGATAAAAATTGTACCAAATTTGCACACTTTTTTAAGAGTTTAATATTTATACAATAATTATGGATATCAATATTTTAGTTGCCGACCAGGAAACCCACTTTTTTGGCGACGTATGTAAAAACTTTGATTACGCAGCACAGTTTACCAAACACGACGCTGGTTTGCTGGATCAGATTAAGTCATGTAACAGTGTTTACCGTTTCCGTTTTCCTATCCGCAGGGGCAATGGTTTCGAGGTAATTGACGCCTGGCGCGTTGAGCACTCGCACCACCAATCGCCAACTAAAGGCGGTATCCGCTACAGCGAAATGGTGAACGAGGATGAGGTAATGGCCCTGGCCGCCCTCATGACTTATAAATGTGCTATCGTAAACGTGCCCTTCGGCGGCGCAAAAGGCGGCATTAAAATAGATCCTAAAAAATACACCGTAAGCGAACTGGAAAACATCACCCGCCGCTATACTGTAGAGCTGATCAAGAAAAACTTTATTGGCCCCAGCATCGATGTACCAGCCCCCGATTACGGCAGCGGCGAACGCGAAATGAGCTGGATTGCCGATACCTATGCCACCATGAACCCCGGTCAGCTGGATGCCATGGGTGCTGTTACCGGCAAGCCAATTGCCTTGCATGGTATTGCAGGCAGGAGGGAGGCAACAGGCCGCGGTGTAGCTATCGCTATCCGCGAGTGTGTTAGCTTTGGCGATGATATGCAAAAAATTGGCCTGCTGCCAGGTTTATCGGGCAAACGGATCATTGTGCAGGGTTTAGGTAACGTAGGTTACTACTCTGCCAAGTTCCTGGCCGAGTTTGGCGCCATCATAGTAGGCCTTTGCGAATTTGAAGGCGCTATCTATAACGAAAACGGTTTGGATGTTGAAGCAGTTTTCCAACACCGCAAAGCAAGTGGATCTATTTTGGGTTACGCAGGTGCAACACAAGAATTTAAGAATACCATGGAAGGCCTGGAGCAGCCATGCGATATCCTGGTACCGGCAGCTTTAGAAAACCAGATAACCGAAGCCAACATCCGCAACATACAAGCAAAAATTATTGCCGAAGGTGCAAACGGCCCAACTTCGCCCGAGGCTGAAGCTATATTTTACGCCAACGGTGGTATCATTATCCCGGATATGTATGCCAATGCCGGTGGTGTGACCGTATCATACTTTGAGTGGTTAAAAAACCTGAGCCACGTAGCCTTTGGTCGAATGAACCGCAGGTTCGAGGAAAACTCAAACCTTAACCTGGTAAACATGGTAGAGGGCATCACCGGTACATCATTAACCCCGATGCAAAGGTCAACCATCATCAAAGGTGCTTCTGAATTAGAATTGGTAAACTCCGGTTTGGAAGATACCATGATCCGTTCCTACCACGAGATCAGGGAGATTTACAAAAACAACCCGGCAATTGATACCCTGCGTAGCGCTGCCATGGTAGGTGCAATTAATAAAATAGCAGTAAGCTACCAAAACTTAGGTATCTGGCCGTAAAATATTAGTCATTGGTCATTTCGCTTCGCTGTCATTGGTCATTTGCTTCGCAGTTATTGGTCATTTCGCTGCGCTGTCATTAGTCATTGGTGCAAAGCGCTAATAACCATGTCATTGCGAGGAACGAAGCAATCGCGAACTGTGCAGGTTTGATGCTATATTACGAAAGAGGCAGGTTTAACAACTTGCCTCTTTTTATTTTTATTAGCCCTGCCCCGTTTAGTGGCTATCCGTTTGTAGAAAATAAGCAACACAAATATTTTGCGCCGTAGGTGCTACCCCGAGCCGGGTATGTTCAACACCGTGCAATCACAATGGGTAGCCGCTACGAGGCAAAAAGTGGTGTGGGGATTTTTGCTACAAACAGGTAGCACCTACGGCGCAAACTTGATAATGTAAATGCCGGAATTTAAAATTTGCCTCTTTTTAATTAATATTGGATAAAATTTAAAGAGGTGCAAAAGCCTAAACCGAACAAACCTGCCACAACCGAAATTCCCGACGACGGTTATTTTACCTCGGCGCGTGTGTTACTTGTTATTCTTGCTCTTATTTCGTTTAGCTATATGTTTAGCTGCCTTGAACGCACACTTGTCAACCCAACATGGCTGGTAACAGCAGGCATAGTTTCGGGTGTGTTAATTTTGCTGGCTATCAGGAAAAAGCAGCATCTGTATCGTTTTATGATATTGGGCGCATGCTCCTTAATGGTCAATATCCCGTTGATAATAAACAACGTATTTGCCAGTAATAAATTCGTAACACTAAAACAACCCATTATTCAAAAACAATACAAGCAAGGTAAATCCGATGCTTATGTGGTTGTCAATTACCAGGGATTGGTTAAAAGTATACCTGTTTACGATGAGTCTCAACTCGACAGCTCATCCTATCTCCTATTAACGGTTAATAAAGGGCTGTTGGGTTATTACGTTATCCAACAAAGTAAACTGGTCAAAGAGTAATACATACAATACAGCTTATCATGGCATTGCCTTCGGGCCGGGCTCATATCCGCTTATACGCGCACGGGGCATTAGGCTCGGGCCTGTACCCGCTTCTATCGCTAATGCGGGCTGTTCGCTCTTGCTTAACTAACATCCACATAATTTGTAAACATTTCCCGCATTTTTATATCTTGTCCCCAAATCAACATCAATGCAAACCCGAACCTTAATACTATTGCTCCTGTTGTGCAGCGGTAAACTTTTTGCACAAACCACCGAAAAATTCACTCCGGCTTTAATGGAAACAAAATCAGGCGCCAAAGTGGTTTATACCAGCGACAAGCATTCCATTACTTTTGATGTGGTATCAAAAAAGATTGCGCCAACAGATAATCCTAATCTTATTAATGTCGATAATAAACCCTTACAGTTTATTTTGATACCCAACAGCGCTTTAAGTACAACCGATACAACATTGGCAAGACAAAAGGCTGAATTACTTGGCTATGCTGATTACGAACTTGACTATGTAAAAAAGGATGTTAAGATGAAGATTTCCGGTGTTACTGAAAAATGGATAACCATAAATAATAAACTGTTTTTGTTTTGGACCTATAATATGCCTCCCGACAATAAATCGGTTTTACAACAGCTAAACTTAAGCACCCTTTGCTTTGCTCATGTGTTGAACTTAAATAATCCGGTTACCCAGGGCGAAACCTTGGAAACCAATAGCGATCTTTTATTAAATGCCGCCAAAACTTTAAGGCTCAATAATTTCAAAATAGATTTAGAGGCGTTGTACAAGCAACTGCAGAACGAAATGAAGCAATAACATACTGTGAATAAACGAGAACAAAGGATATTCGAACGAAAGGAGCAACAACGTGTTGCCCGGATAAAAGGCTGGTGGTTACTCTTACTTTACGGAGTTGGAATTTACGCTTTTTTTAAAAGCTTTAGCCTGTATCGCGATACGTTTATTGGATACCAACTGCCGCTTGGCGGCGGGCTGATATTTGGCCTGGTGGTATCCTTTATCTTTAATAAAGACTACCGCTATTACTTGGCCCCGGTTATACCGCTGATGGGCATCTTTACCACAATAGTGCTCTCTGTCAATAGCTTCTTTGCCGACAAAAAGAATGTTATGCTGAAGGAGATAATTATAGAAAAACACCACCAATACCGGCGTAATAGTCCCTATGCTACAATAAAATTTCGCGACTTTGAGCGCAGTATATCAACCTCAACCGATGCCGAAGTAGATAGCATGTCATACGGAGTGCTCACGGTAAACAAGGGATTGTTTGGGTATTATGTGATAAGAAATAAGAAATTGGTGAAAGAGTAAGGTCTATTGTGTGCGTATCCAGCGATCTGTGTCCTCACAGATCGTAATTCGTTCGCATTCGACAAACCGATGGCTTACCGGGACGACGCCTCTGAGCACACAGTTATCGGGAACTTGTGGGTTACTTACTATTATAATGCCCCATAGCAGAGATCACAAAGACGGTGACAACATCTTCTTCTACTTTGTATATTAACCGGTCTTTTTGGTTAATCTTTCTCGACTAAAATCCAGAAAGCTCGTATTTCAAAGCCTCGGGGTTTCCAATACCATTATATGGTGTTTCTGTAAGCTCGACAAGTATTTTTTCGATCTTCTTTATACTCGCTTTGTCTCCGGATTTTAAGTGTCGCCTTATATGCGCTTCGGCTAATTCCTCTACTTGGAGTTTAAACTGCCCCATATATCAGCCACATCAATAGTTTTATAATTACCTCGTTTTTCAGCGTCTTTTACCATCACCACAAAATCAGGGTCGTAGGGGCTTTTCCGGGTTTCAACAGTAATCTTCAAGGCTTTCGCAATAGCTTTTAAAGCCAATAGCTGTTCCTTATTCTTCGGGTGCATGATTAGCGTTTCCATAAACAAATTTATTAATTTATGCACGAAATAAAGAAGTTACAAATCAATACGTTAAAATATATTACAAGGTGTTAACCACTCCCAGGTCTCGACTCTTGATTCTTAACTCTTGATTTTTCTTAAGAACGATTCTAAATAACACAAACAACCCTTAATAAACATTATTAGCTTTAGGTTTTGTATTTTTGCAAAACGATTTTTATTTTATAAACCGCAGATGAAAAAAAGTTCAATTTTTGGTCTTGTTGTTATAGCTATAGCTATAGCGGTTATCATAAGTGTATACGCTAACACAAGCACATATGGTTCTTTTGGCGATGCCGAAAAAACCAGCAGCGAGCTGCATATTGTTGGCCACCTTAATAAAGCAAAAGAGTTATATTTTGATGCCACTAAGGATGCCAACTACTTTTCTTTTTACGCGAAGGACAATAACGGCGAGGAGTGCAAGGTAATATTGAAAGGCCCCAAGCCCGAAGATTTTGAGCGCAGCGAGCAACTGGTGCTTACTGGTAAAATGGTTGGCAGCGAGTTCCACGCATCAAGTATCCTGATGAAATGCCCATCCAAATACACGCAGGATAAGTTAGAAACCAAAGAAGTTAAGGCCGCGTCGGCCAGCATATAAACCCGTTTTAATGGATATTCAATTTAAAGGTGAACACCTTTTACCGGGCCAGATAGGCCAGTTCTTTATCGTCCTTTCGTTCGGTGCCGCGCTTTTATCATTTATAAGTTATTATTTTGCCACTACCGACGATGCCGGCAAGCCAAACAGCCTTTGGCAAAAACTGGGACGCGCGGGCTTCCTGGTAAACTTAGCTTCTATCATCGGTATAGGTGTATGCCTGTTTACACTCATTTATAAGCATTATTTCGAATATCATTACGCCTGGGCTTATACCTCGCGCTCGCTGCCTATTTACTATATCCTTTCGGCGTTTTGGAACGGACAAGAAGGCGGCTTTTTGCTTTGGCTATTCTGGCAGGCAGTTTTAGGTACCTTACTTATCTTCCGCTCCAAATCATGGGAGCGCCCGGTGATGACGGTTGTGGCAATGTCGCAGGTGGTATTGGCAGCTATGGTTTTAGGTGTCGAAGTTTTTGGTCAGCGGATAGGCAGCTCGCCGTTCTTGCTGTTAAGGCAATCAATGGAAGCGCCCATCTTCTCGAACCCCAATTACCTGGAGTTTATTAAAGACGGGCAGGGCATGGTGCCATCACTGCAAAATTACTGGATGATAATTCACCCGCCAACCTTGTTCCTGGGTTTTGCATCAATGGTAGTGCCATTTGCTTACGCCGTAGCGGGGCTTTGGCAAAAAAAATATAAAGAGTGGGTAGCCCCCGCAATCCCTTACGCCCTGTTTGCCTGTATGATATTGGGTACTGGTGTGGTGATGGGATCGTTTTGGGCATATGAGTCGCTTAACTTTGGCGGCTTTTGGGCCTGGGACCCGGTAGAGAATGCCTCTATCTTTCCCTGGATTGTACTCGTAGCGGGTCTGCACGTATTAATCGTATTTAAAAATACCGGTCATTCGTATTTCACAGCAACATTTTTGGTGCTGTTAAGCAATGTGCTCACCTGGTACTCATCGTTCCTGAACAGGAGCGGTATCCTGGGCGATACATCGGTACACTCCTTTACCGACCTGGGGATGTTTTGGCAATTGGTGATCAGTATTTTTATATTCCTGGCGATATCTGTATGGTTGCTTGTATCCCGCTGGAAAGAACTGCCTATCACCAAAAAAGATGAAGATACTTACAGCCGTGAGTTTTGGATGTTTGTAGGCGCCGTATTTATGGGCCTGTCTTGCTTCCACTTACTGGTGGTTACTTCGGTACCGGTTTGGAATGCCATTTTCCATACCAAAATGGCACCGCCATCTGATATTATTAAGCATTACAACGTTATCCAGTCGTCGTTTGTATTTGTTATCGTTTTAGTAACCGGCTTCAGCCAGTTTTTGAAGTACAAAAAAACAGATGTTACTAAATTCTTTGTAATAACAGGTTCATACCTGCTAATTGCCGCCGCGCTTACGGCGCTTATTGCCTATACAACGGGTGTGTACAAACTCAATTTTGTGTTTGTGYTGGCTATGTGGGGTTCGGTTTATTCGGTATTGGTTAACGGCAAAGTTTTGGCCGATGCTTTCAAAGGCAAGTTTAAACTGGCCGGCTCGGCGGTGGCGCATATTGGTTTTGGTTTGCTGATGATAGGGGCGCTGATTTCGGCAGGTACCAGCAAGGTAATATCTATAAACAACACCGGCGAGGCTTATAATGCCGAATTTGCCAAAGAGGAAAACCCGCGCGAAAACGTAACAGTTTACCGCAACCAGCCAACAAAACTGGGCGATTATACCGTTACTTATATAGGCGATTCGATATCATCCCCAAATCACTGGTTTAAAATCAACTACAAAAAGATAGATGCAAGCGGCAAGGTTACCGAGGAGTTTACATTGAAACCTAAAGTACAGGTAAGCAAAGGCACCATGTCGGCCTCGCCGGATACACGCCATTACCTGTTTAGCGATATCTACACACACATTACCCTAACCAACGCTATTACGCCTACCGAAGCAGGTACCGAAAGCGCCGAAGCTGCTCACGATGCTGATAACGATGATAAGAATTACGATGCACCGGTGAGCCACGAAGTAAAAACCGGCGACACTATTAGGTACCGCGATGGATATATTGTATTAACAGGTTTAAACAAGGAGGCTAAAGTTCAAAACATTCCCCTTAGCGATAGTGATGTGGCCATTGGCGCGCACTTGGAAATTGTATCTAACGGTAATAAATACAGCGCTACCCCGGTTTACATGATCAAAAACGGCAACGTGTTTGATTTTGCCCGCAAGGTTGATGATGCCGGTTTAAAACTGCGTTTCAGCAAGGTAATACCTGAGCATAAAACGGTAGAGATTGTGGTTTACCAGCAGCCCGAAAGCAAAAAGAAATTCGTGGTGATGAAGGCTATTCAGTTTCCTTTTATCAATTTCTTTTGGGCGGGCACTATCATTATGGTGATTGGTTTCTTTATGTCGATACTGCGCCGTAAAAGCGAATTAAAAACGGTTTAAACCAGGCCCGGCTGTGGTAACAACACAACAGGATAATATTTTAAACGATGGTTTTGCCATTGTAAATGATATTTACACCCAGGCGGAGGTTAACAGTATTATCGCTGCGATTGAAGCGGCCGATCAGTCGAACCCCGCCTTCCGTAAAACCGACGATCTGTTTGCCATCAGGCAATTTTTAAAGGAACTGCCGCAGGTAATTCCTTTAATTTTTAACCCAAAGGTAAAGGAACTCATCCTGGCGTTATTTGGCGAAGGATACTTTGTTACCAAATCCATTTACTTTGATAAGCCCGAACTAAGCAACTGGTTTGTAGCCTGGCACCAGGATTTAACCATTGTGGTTGATAAGAGGACCGATGCTCCCGGTTATGGCCCCTGGACGGTAAAACAAAACCAGTTTGGCGTACAGCCGCCTTTAAACATCCTGCAAAATAACTTCACCATCCGCATTCATCTCGACGATACCAACGGCGACAACGGTGCGCTGAAGGTTGTAGCCGGATCGCACAAAAAGGGCGTGTATCGCCTAGAAACCATTAACTGGGACCTGGAAACTGAAACCACCTGCAATGTAAACGCAGGCGACGTAATGGTTATGCGCCCCTTGCTGCTCCACGCATCAAACCGTACTACCAATAATAAAAAGAGGAGGGTGGTACATATTGAATTTAGCCGCGCCGAACTGAATGGAGGATTGAACTGGGCGGAGTGGCTTTCAGTTTAAATCGACGTTTGCCCTGCCGGATTGCTACGCTTTTGTAATTAATCTAACGGTACTTTGTTATCCGCCCCATATCTAATTCCTGCTTTTATAAAAAAACGGGCAAGCATGCCGAATTTTTGAGCGCATGCTGTTCCTATACTTAACTTTTTTGAAGCCGATTCATAATTATTACAGTGGAAACAAATGTCGAGATGGTCAAATATTTCCCCGTTTTCATCAAAAAACAAAATGGAATTTCTTGGCTCAAAACACGCTGCAAAACCTGTAACTGTGTAGTTTTTCATACCGGCATATTCATAATTGAAAATAATGTTGGTTAGGTCTGCAACTTGTTGCTGGTTTAAAACTTTTGTTTCTATCAGCGTAGAATAGTCCAATTTTTTATTCTTTATAACTAAGCCCATGTAATGCTTGCCCTGCTTGTGAGTTGATGGGATGGGAGCATTGAAAGGCGAGTCAATTTTAATATCCTGATTTGGTTGCCCGCCACCGTAATATGATACCAACATTATTTTAATCGCCACGGAATAAGGGTATTTCTTTAGCCTGTTAGCTACAGTATACTTGTTGGTAAATAAGCAACTATCAAAGCCCGGCTTATAGCCTTTTATCGCTTCCCTGGTTACTCCTATGTGTTTTTTAGCCATCCTTCTTGCCTGCGCAATAGTATAGCTGGTATCTTTTTTTAAAGGAGCAGTGTTTGCATAATAACTAAAGCTCAGCAATGCAAAAAGGTACATTAGCAATTTAGATTTCATTGGCTCAAGTTAGCAAAAAGCGGAAGGTTAAAAAAACGCTATTCGAACGCCTGCTGTGATTCGTTCGACATCAAGTTTGCGGCGGACCTGAGATTCGATATTAACTTAGCTGAAATAGGAAAACGTTATCTTTATCGTAAAATGCAACCCGTATCATTGTCGTCAATAAAATGAATAAACAACAATTTTTAGATTTAATCCGGTCGAATATCCAGGATCACGAATTTCATGTCACTATAGTAAATAGCGCTATACAGCCCCGTTTTGCTTATACCATTGGATTAACCAGGTTGCTTGGCTTTGAATTGATATTTGCCGGGGGGATTATTTTTCTGAAAAATGATTTGTGGCTAATTTTCGATACCATAGTCGGCCAGTTGAAAAAGCACAGGAATCTGCTTAATCGAAAAGTAGCAGTTGATAATTTAGGAAGTTTTTCATTTGCCCCGGTTGATCCATCATGGAGTAAAATAATGATGTTGGGCGTTTATGATTATTACAAAACTGATGCTATAAACGCTTTTCAAATTATACCGGATGCTGAACACCATACGCTTGATATCCCCCACATGTCGGACAAATGGGGCGGTCCATCGGACCCGGTTTGGCGATGGTTAGATGACGTTTGGACGTACGCTGTTCCCGAAAATTCAACGGTTGCTACCAATATCGCTGTAATGATGGGAGAGCCAATTACGGAAGTGACGCGCTGGGAGGAGAATGAGTGGGAAATGTTTGCAGGCGAGGGGACTGAAGTGGAAAAGGATGATATGCGGGTAGTATCATTAGGAACAATCTTTGGCATTGATAAAACACTTATCTCTGCTATTGACCTGCCTATTGGCAAGGGTTTATGGAGACTGGATGGTGATGCTGAATGGAACAACTGGGGATAGCTGTACCTATATGAAAAACATGATAACTATGATATGGAAACCATGGGCCCAATGGACCTTAATCATAATTGCATTTTTGTTGTTTTCTATATGGGGAAGAATTTATCGGCACAACGCAGATCGGGAGTTACAATATGCCGATGAGGTAAACAGTAAGGTAATCCAAATTAGCGCGGCGAGGGGGACAACAGTAATAACCGTAGAATATATTTACCGAGGTGATAAAATTAAAAATGACTTTGAAGCGGGGGCGGATACCTTCAAAGTAGGCGATGCGGTACTCATCAAAGTTTCAAAAAGGTATCCGGGAAAACACATTAGTTTTTTACGCAAAATAAAAAGTCAATAAGCGCGCGGCCCGGGCCGCATGCAACACCCAAAGTGTTAAAGACGTAAGATCATCCCTCTTTTAAAAACGAGACAATTTTTGGGTTTACCAAATCGGGTTTTTCTAAAAAAGGCAAATGCGCCGCATCTGTTACCGGGAAAAAGTTCACTTTCAAAATGCTGCGTATGGTATCGCTGTAAACGAATGGTACGGTTTTATCATCTTTGCCCCATATGAGCAATACAGGTTTATTGGCTCCGTTAAGGCAAACGTAGCTTTGACGGCCTTGTTTTTCATAATCGTAGAGAGTTGAAACCAGGGCATTCCTGAAACCCTTGTATTGCATTTGTGGCAGGTACAGGTTTTTCCATCCGGGATGCTGTTTAGGGTACTTGAAGTCGGTAATCTGTCCGGCTGCCCGCTCGTCGGAGTTTACGGCTTCGTTATACATGGCCAAATATTTAGGCGCTTTTGGCCTCTGTTGTTCGTATACCGGGTCAATAAGTATAACTTTGTTCACTATATCAGGATGCTGGCAGGTAAAGTCGGTTACAATTTTACCGCCGAATGATACACCTGCAAGGTTTACTTTGCCGGCCTGTAACTTTAGCTGGCTTATCAGTTCCAGCAGTTGATTGGTGTAAAGTTCTTTATTATAAGTAACCTCGGGCCTGTCAGAATAGCCCCTGCCGTAGGTGTCATATCGTAATACTTTATAGCCTTTGCTAATAAGATATTCATAAGTGCCATCCCATATATAATATGGTACGCTGAAGCCGTGCACAAGCACAATAACTTCGCCATTTTCGGGGCCTTTTAGTTCGTAATGAGTAACGCCCTGGCTTAATTTGATAAAGCTGCCGGCAATATTTTTACGGTCGGTATTGGTAAGTATTTTTTTCTCTTTATTATTATATTTATAAAAACCAAATAGTATTAAAGTAGCCGCGCCGACCAGGAATATTATAATTATTATGCTCGCTTTGAGTATTTTCATGAGGTATTAGGATGATGATTACTAAAATACACAAATATTTAATCGGTAGTTAATCTATTTTTACATTAAATGTAAAATTTATATGCGCTTAACATTTATCGGATCGGGCAACGTTGCAACCCACATGGCAGCGGCATTTAAAAATGCGGGGCACCGCATTGTGCAGGTTTACAGCCCTAATATGCACAACGCGGCCTTGTTGGCTTACCATGTTGGCGCTGCCGCCACAAACCTGCTTACGGAAATCAGTTCCGAAACCGATATTTTTATTATTTCGGTAAAGGATGACGCTATTGCCCAAATTGCTGAAGCATTGGCCGTACATCAAAAATTAATAGTACATACATCAGGCTCAACCAGCCTCGATGTTTTATTGGACTATACTAACAATGCAGGTGTGCTTTATCCCCTGCAAACATTTAGCAAAACGCGCGAAGTTGAATTTTTAACTGTCCCCTTGTGTATTGAAGCCGCAAATGATAGTATATATACTGATATTAAGCAACTTGCAGCCACTGTTAGCAACAGCATTTATAGCATTAACTCGGCCGGGCGTAAAATATTGCACCTGGCAGCGGTATTTGCCTGTAATTTTCCCAATTATCTGTACGGTGTGGCTCAGCAACTGCTTGCCGGTCATGAAATTGACTTTAATTTGCTGAGACCCTTGATTTTAGAGACGGCCCAAAAGGTACAACAGCAACTGCCGGCTAATGTACAAACCGGGCCCGCGGTACGTAATGACCAAACTACTATGGCCGCGCACTTGCAAATGCTTGATGGACAACCGCATTTGCAGGCAATGTACACGTTATTAAGTCAGGGTATTATCAAAAACAACAATGGTGGGCATGAGGATAAGTAATTTTGTTACTTTTGCCTAAATGAATATTTTTAAAGTAAAGATAAACTTCGAGGAGAAGGGGCACGACACCGTTGAGCTGCCAATAGCCGAGGGAGAATCTGTTTTGGACGTATGCCTGGAGAACGGCATTGAATTACAGCACAATTGCGGCGGCGTTTGCGGATGCAGCACCTGCCATGTTTACGTAAACAAAGGGATGGATAACATCCAGGAAATATCTGACAAGGAAGAGGATTTTATTGACAGGGCTGTAAACCCGCGTATAACATCGCGCCTGGGCTGCCAGTGTGTAATCATCGATGGCGATATAGAAGTTACCATTCCTGATCAGTCGGCATTTATGGGGCACTAAGCGCCATGCAGGTTGGTGAGGTTTTACGTATCACGTTTTACGTTTTACGTGAATTGCGCACACTGATAATTAACACGAGATTAAAAAACGTATAACGTACCACGTAAAACGTACAACATATAAAAAATGAGCGATAATAAATTTGCCTTACCCATTAACTGGAACGATTACGAAGATATTGCCATGGAGCTTTACGAAAAATTTGGCGATGATTTTGGCGAATCGAAAATATACCGTATCCGCTTTACCGAGTTGCTGGAGTGGGTATTAAGCCTGCCTAATTTTGCCGGTAAACGGGAAGAATCAAATGAAGGCCACCTGGAGCAAATTCAATCAGCCTGGGTATACGAATGGCGGGATAACCAATAGTTGGTTTGCAGTTAACGGTTGGCAGTTTTCATTTTTGGCAGTGCAATCAACCCTAAATCGGTGTAATCACCCTAATAATCGGTGAAATCATAAAACAATATGGAGTCGTTCCTGAATAAATTAAAAGATATAACCACGTTTATTTTTGATGTGGATGGTGTGCTTACCGATGGCTCTGTTTTTGTGACGGACAGTGGCGAGCAAAGCCGTGCCTTTAATATTAAGGATGGGTATGCTTTACAGCTTGCTGTAAAATGCGGGTATAATGTTTGTGCCATATCGGGTAGCCGTTCAAAAAGCGCTATTTATCGTTTAAACAGCCTGGGCATCAATGATGTTTATATGGGTACGCATACCAAATCTCAACGTTTTAAAATTTACCTGGAGGAGAAAGCCATTATAGCTACCAACGTATTATACATGGGCGACGATATCCCAGATTTGGAAGTAATGAAACTTGCCGGCCTGCCCGTTTGCCCGGCCGATGCGGTTGAAGAAATAAAAGCTGTAAGCGCATACGTTTCGCCTTATGGCGGCGGTAAAGGCTGTGCCCGCGATATTATTGAAAAAGTACTTAAAGTTCAGGACAGGTGGATGAGCGAAGAGGCGTATAGCTGGTAAGTTATGTCAAAAGTCAAAATTAAAAAGTCAAAAAACTCTATCCTTTGTCTACAAGTCTTTGATAAACAAGCTTATAATCTGTAAATCTATCATCCAAAATGAATATTCCAAAAATTATTCTTGCATCAAAATCGCCGCGCAGGCAGGAGCTTTTGCGTTTGATGGATATGGAATTTGAGGTGGTGCTGAAGGATGTGGATGAAAGTTACCCCGAGGGCTTAACGCCACAGGAGGTTGCTGTTTACATAGCCCGTAAAAAAGCCGAAGCCTTTGACGAAACGGTGGGTGACGAGGTGGTACTGACCGCTGATACCATTGTTTGTGTTGATGGGTTAATATTAGGTAAGCCCGAAACTCCGGCACATGCTGTGGAGATGCTGCAAATGCTGTCGGGCAAAGTTCACCAGGTGGTTACAGGAGTTTGCCTGTTATACAAACACCAATACAATGTGTTTTTTGATGTATCTGAAGTGTTTTTCCGGAAGCTTACTTTGGATGAAATAAGCAGTTATGTTGCCCAATATAACCCGCTTGATAAAGCCGGCTCATACGGCATACAGGAACGGATTGGGCTTATCGGTATCGAAAAGATAAGTGGCTCCTACACCAATGTGGTTGGTTTACCTACCGAGAAATTGTACGCCCAGTTAGTTAGTTTAAATAAATAATATTTAAATTAAACCTTTCGTTTCTGCATTGTCTAACAATAAATATAAGGGAGCATTTTGTCATGAAAACAATTATTAACACAGGACTGGTACTGTTGCTGGTATCTGCCCTGTCTGCTTGCAGCAGTTACAATTATTACACCGCAGCAAAAAACAAAACCAATCTTACTGCCTACCGTACTTTTGCCTGGTTGCCGCCCGATGCGCAGCCAAATAAGGCAGGTGGCGTTGTAAAAAAGGAAATTGCCGACGAGAAGGTTAAAGAAACTACCATCGGGGCATTAACAGCCAAAGGGCTAAAACTACAGGAAACCGATCCGGATTTGCTGGTAAGCTATTCAACCGTAACAGGTAGGGGCGTAAAAAATGAATTTTACCCTGCTTATTATGGTACGCTTTACTCTGGCTGGGGCTGGGGTGGTTTTGGCTGGGGATACCGTCCGTTTTACGGATACGGCGGCTTTGGCTACGGCTGGGGATATCCTTATTACGGTGGCGGCGGTGTTGTAGCCCGCGTGCCGTACAAAGAGGGTACTTTAATCATCGATATCATCGACCGCAATACCAGGCAACTGGTGTGGCGTGGCTTTGGCGTTGGCGAATTACATAATCCCAAAACTACTTTGAAGGAATTACCAAAGGTGGTTAGCGGTATTTTACAGCAACTTAACCTTAATTATACCGGCCATGCACCGGTTGTTTTAGACACTAAAAAAGCTTAATCCAAAATTTATTTCACCTGCAAGCAATAAATTTAAAAATCCCTTTGGGCTTTAAGCCCGGAGGGATTTTTGTTTACGACGTAAATGCATAACAGTAAACAGCCCGGTTGCAATAACCAAAGCAACTACCCAGCTATCCAACGGGCAGGCTGAGTTAAATGGGTCGGCATCATTACATGGCAATTCGCCCTGGGCATTGCTAATAAGGGGTATTGTTAATAAAAGTAGGGCAGTTACCGTTTTGGTATTCAGCCTGTAGGCACCAATCTTCATCTGTTTTAATTATATCATTTTTTCATGAACTTGGCTTTTCCTAATGAGCTGCCACTTTTATCTTTGAGTTCAACTACGTAAACGCCAGGTTTAAATTGCGAAACATTTTCGCTAAAAGTGCTGCTATCGGTCGTTTTTTGCAATACCATCATACCTGTAACATCATATATGGTTAACTTATACGTTGATGCCGTTGTGTTTGTTTTTCCGTAGGTAACGTTAACATTAATCTTTTCTACAGTAGGGTTGGGGTACAAACTAAACAGGCTTGCATTACCGCTATTGTCGTAATAAACGTTAACCGGTGCCGAGTAGGTGATATTGCCAAACAGGTCTACCTGTTTTAAACGATATACATTATTACCGGTGTTTGGTGTTTTATCGGTGTACTTATAAATGGTGCCGCCATCACTTTGGATTTGATAAACCGGCGAAAAGTCGGTTCCGTTGCTTTGTTGTTTTTCCAGCATGAAGGAGTAGTTTGCGCCTTCGTTGTATGTTCTCCAGGTTACCAGTACGCCATCTGTAGCTTTTTGAGCAGTAAATGTTGCTAATTGGTACCTGGCACCCGGCAGTTGCTGAATGGAAAGCTCGAAGCGGTTGGCGCCAAAAGTATTGGTATCGCTTTTTAACACATTAAAAGCGTATGATTTGTAGCGGCCAATATCCGTAGAGTCCTTTTTAAAGTGATCAAGCAACGTTATTTTATAGTTATTGGTATCGATATTGCGGATGCCTTCCATTCTTAAAGTATACATGCCATTGGCTTTTCCATCTGCATACAACTTAATTTTTAGGCCTTTCCGATAGTCGGGGAAGTGCTTCACGGCCGATCGGATCCCATCTGCCGATAAACTGGACATGTACACCTGTGGCCCGGCCCCGTCAAGATCCCGTGCATCGCCATCCTGGAAGTTTGCACCCCAGTTTTGGCCAAAATAAATGCCGCAATAATCATAGGTAAGGCTGTCCTTTTCCATTTTCATGTACAAGCCGGTAAGGCTGTCTCGCTGCATGCCGGCGGGGGTAAGGGCATTAAAGCTTAGGCCAGTATTTACGCTGCCATTGTTTGCTAAAATAGGTTTCTGCGGCTCGGCCATAATAAGGGAGGTGCCTGTAAGCTGAACGGTAGGCGCTTTTTCCGATTCGCTAAAGGTTAGTACGCCGTTGTTGCCGGCCGAACTTTTAACATGCACCATAAAACCTTCGCCACTTAATGCGTAACCCTGGCCGCCGGTCCCGGTAGGTGCCGAGGTACCTGCAGCCGTGTACACAGTATAGGTTTGATTAGGACTATTTTTGGCCGATAGGATATAGATATTGTCTATCCCGGTAGCTGCTGAGGCGTTGTCGGCCAATACTTTACTTAAATCAATTGTTGATGCGTAAGGGTTACCCACCAGATTATAACCCGGCAACGCCACTGCTGAATTTGACAATTTGTTTGCGCCGCCGGCAGGGGTATACCATAAATTTACAGTAAAACCCTGCTGGTTCAGATAGCCTGTAGCGCTTATGGTTGCATCTGCCGGTGTTATGGAAGTGGTACCGCTTGTACGGCTGCTTGGGCCTACAAAGTACATGATAAAGCCATTGCCTATAGGAACCGCTTTTGTAGTTGTACCGTCGGTAAGGTCAATCACACTGTTACCTCCGGAGGTGTAAATATTACTAACGCCAACGTGCTTACCCGATGTAAAGGTTTTATTATCAATTTTAAGAGGCTCTTTGTACAAATAGATGGTTGGGTTGGCGTTTGAAATGGTAAAGCCATTGGTAGCACCATTTAATCCGGCAGTCATGGCGCCTGCATAGGTAATACTATTGTAAGTATGGCTGCCCATATAATTCATAGCAAAGGTATTGGTTGATGCTATGGTGGCGCTTGTTTGGTTAACAGGTGACGATAGTACGCGGTATCCTCTGTTCGATAAGGAATTACCCCCGGTTAAAAAACGTTCTACCGCAACCTGGCCGGTGATTTTACAGGCTACCGGAAGCACAGCGACTGCTGCCGATTGCGAGGCTGAGCTTTTCAATGTCAATAACCCGTTGCTGGCATTATCAATAGCCAGGTTACCCTGTGTCATTGTTAGCAAATTGTATACATCTACAGGCCCACTTTTTATTGTAACTGTGCCGGATGCTGTGTTATTTACCGTCATATTGCCCAGTATAGCGGTGTTGGTATTATTGGTGCCGGTGTAGGATTGTGCCGCCAGTGAGCCGTTCCAGTTAATGGCCGATGCCATGTTGCTTGCGTTAAGTATGCCTGTGCCGCCGGTGGTTGTATTATTGTAAATATTGCATCCCACACTTAAAATATGACCATTTAAATTAAGTGATGCACCATTGGCAATAGTAAGGCCGTAAATACCGACATCGGAAGTTAAAGCCGGGTAATTGCCGGTGCCAACAACCGGAACAACAAAAGATGTTTTGCTGTTAAATACTGGTGCCTGGCCTATGTCCCAATTGCCCGCAACGGTGGGGTCGGTACTGGTGGTGCCTGTCCATGTGTATACAAGGGCGCCAGTTAGCGCCGAGGCATTGGTTGGATAAGTAGAAACAGAACCACTGTAATTTGTAAAAGTTGTAGGATTTGATTGATTGTAATATTCTGCTTTTATCCAATCCGCCGATTTTGCAACGTTTGAGATGCGCACTTCATCCATATAGCCGTTATAAAAATTTGTTGTCCCGGTTGGAAGTAAATAGTCAACGCCCAAAGAAATTACGTTACCGGCTTCAGGGGCGTATCCGGTTGCTGTGGTAGCCGAAGCCGTTCCGTTTACAAAATTTATAAATTTGGTACCATCAAATTCACCTTGTATATACGTCCACGTTGCCGACGATACCGTACCTGTTTGCAAGAGGTTGCCTGGCACCGGGTTTGCTGTTGTTCGTGTTTCGGTTTCAATTTTGCCCGATTTAACGCTCATTTTGTAGCCATGCCCATAATTCAGTTCGTCAGATATGATCTTATTATCACTTGATGATGAGCCGTTATAATATACCCATGCCGACAATGTGAATTTGCCTGTGATATCTGGATTTGTGCCGGAGGTTTGAATAATTTTACTGCTTGTACCATTGAAACTATAACCACCACCAACAACCGGCATGCCAGCTGCTACATGGATCTCATCGTTGCTTACGGTTGTATTTGATTGGGTAAGCTTTCGGCCGTTGCTGGTTGCATCCAAAACGGTAGCCGTGGCAGATCCTTCGCTAAAATGGTAAACGGCAAGATAATCGCTTGACCATGTGGATGTGGCAAACGCCGCAGTATGCGTAGGGGTTGCCGATCCGAAATAAAAAGTAAGACTGGTATTTGTTGACGTTAATGAACTTATTTGTACCCAGGCCAGTAAAATGCCGTTAACCTGATCATAGGTATCAATCTGATAATTCAATTCGGTGGTGCTGCCTGCAAGGGTAAAAGCAAAATCGTAGTTTGTACCTGCCGCAAGACCGCCACCGTTTCCTGTTGGGTATTGCACCTTATCGCCGCAGGCATTACCTGTTTTAAGCGCGTCATCCTGTATATAAACCAGCGCCGGAAAGTTTGTAAGGGTTGATGATATGCCCCCGGTTATTGATGATGTGTTTAACACAATTGGCTTGCTGAAACCGTAGCCTGCCAGGGCGCCACTATAAACAACCGTTTGAGTTGATGTTGAGCTACAGCTGGCGGCATTGGTAACCGTTAATGTAATAGTTTTGGTACCGGTAGTACTCCAGGTAACCGAAAACGGCCCTTTTCCTGTTCCTGTTGCAGGTGTGCCGCCGCCAAAATCCCAGGTAAAGGTTGATGTTGCCGGATCGGTACCAGTATAGGTAACTGTAGATGTACCTGATCCATAAACCGGCGAAGTGGCCGTGAATGCCGACGATGCCCCCGTAAGGAGGGTTGGTGTAAATGTGGCTGTCGAACTACAGCCCCCCGGCCCGCCGGTTACAGTAACCGAGTAGGTACCGGCTATAGCGCTGCTAAATGTTGGGTTTTGCCCGGTAGTGGTAGCGCCTGAAGGATCTGTCCATGTATAGGTGGCACCGGTGATAGTTGGTGCATAAATAGTTAGCGGATTGCCGGTGCATACTGGGGCGTAGGTGCCAATTTGTAATACATCGTTTGATGCAGCTACCGTGGCTGCAGATAGTTCGGTGCTGTAAATGGAAACATCATCAATTTTACCACTAAAATATGCGCTTGTTGGCGACGATGGCCAGCCACCAAGATTATTGCCGCCTATTTCCCAGTAGGCGTTTGTTTGCGGTTCGGCCGATGTATAAGCCGCATTTGATGCCTGAAGTATGTTATCAACATACAGCTTCATGCCCGATGTTGATGATAATGTGGCAACAACATGGTGCCAGTAACCATCATTATACGCCGATGTGGTATTAACGGTGTTGGTTGCGCCAAAATAAACACCAAAATAAATCTGACCGGCGTTATTCATGTAAATATGCCTGTCGAAGCTTCCTGTGCCTGCCTGGTTTTGCGAAATACCAACCAACCGGCCACCTGACGTGGTTAAGGTATTAAACCAAACACTTATCGAGAAGGTTTGAGGGTTACCTGCCGGGGTAGTAGTTTCGATAAATTGGTTGGTGCCGTTAAAGCTGTAAGCACTGTTTGCCGCTCCATATCTGTCTGTGGTAAGGGTGGGAGCGTTTATTAATATGCCATCATTTTGATTACCTGAAACATCTTTTGTGTTTCCTGAAAACGAATAAGAAATTGTGGAGTTGGCGATGGGTGAAGAAACTTCCGGATAAATAGTTGCTGTGACTGCTGTGCGGGAGGTCTCGATACCGCCGGAAGTATATGAAACATAAAATGTTCTTGTAGCTGCAATAGTAGGAGTGTAGGTGGCAGATGTGGTGTTCTGTAAAGCTGCGCCGCCAGATGAAGTGGCATACCAGTTATAAGTTCCGCCTGATGGAAAACCGCCGGATGCAGTTAAAGTGACCGCACCTGCACCACAAGCCGAACCATTGGTAACAGAGGGCGCTCCTGAGTTTACGGTTATATTTACCACGGTACTGCCGCTGCCACCTGTATTGTAGGCAGTAATAGTATAGTTGGTTGAAGCTGATGTAGCAGTAGGGGTGCCGGTAATTTGGCCTGTTGTTGTACTGAAACTTAAACCTGCCGGCAATGTGGCGCTGATAGAATAGGTGGTAGCCAAAGATTCTTTTATCGTATTGGTACCATAGTCGGCCTCAAAGAGATTACCATTGGAATCGAATGCAGCTTGTCGGGGACTGTTTAAGCCAGTTGATAGTATGGTGGTAACAGTACCTGTGCTGCTAATGCGTTTGATAGCATTGTTGCCGTAATCGGCTACGTAAATATTGCCATAGGCATCTTCACTTAAATGTCGTGGAAGGTTAAAGCCGGTTGCAAATGTGGTTTTAGTGGTTGATCCGTTGGCAATTTTAATTATATTGTTTTGAGTGAGTTGCGAAACGTATGTGTTGCCGGATGCGTCGATAATTATTCCATATATTGATGAGAAGCCAGTTAAAAAAGTACTTGTTGCAGCTGTACCTGCCGCTATTTTAATAATGTTACCTGCCCCGCTGTTAGCCACGTATGCATTGTTTGATGCATCAAATGCAATTCCTAAAGGATTACTAAAGCCAGTTATTGTATTCAATAGTGTTCCGCTTGAACTATATTTTAAAACAACATTGTTTGTGTAGCAAGAAACGTATATATTTCCCGACCCATCTACCGCTACCTCTGAAGTTTGAAAGTAAGGCGTATTAATAAAAAGCGTATTTGTACCGGCGGAGTTATATTTATATACATAACCATTATTGTAATCTGTAGCAAAAACATTGTTTGAACCATCAATGAAGATGCTGTAAGCACTATTTAAACTTACGAATGTTGAAACAGCACCGTAATTAGCCGGGGATACCGCTCCGCCCGAAGTTGTGGGGGAAAGAGTTGTAATAGGAGTACCTACTGAATAAATATTTGTTGAAGGTGAATAAGTGATACCGGGCGCAGTTTGGGCCAGGAGCTGTATTGCTGGTACAAACATCAGGATTATTAAAAGAATGTATAAACGTTTCAACTTATCGGGTATAAAATAAACTTAGAACACCTGGTGGTTTTCCTTTAAAGAAACCTGTGTTTTTTTACGATAATGAAGGCGGTATTGTTTTGTGTTTCCTTAAAAAAATATCGGGAAAGTTGAATAATGTTTGCCCCGATTGTATTTTGTGTACTTGCGGACCTTTTTTGGATAGTAAGCTGTTTAAGACGGGTGTGAAACATAATTCTACCTGCCTGTTTTTAAAAAGAAATTTAACTTTCTTTTTAAAAACAACAGGAATATTGATTGCTTGCCACCCCGAAGGAAAACCGTCAGCGCAAGGATCGGCATCAAAGTTGGTGTATTTTTTTTTGGCCGGCAGGTTAATATGAAGGTGTTAACGCACTGGTACTGCGTTTTGGGGCAATAGGGAACCGGAAATATGATATCAAACTTCAGATAATAAAACCGAGGTTTGACGAAAAAACTTTAGGATTGAAATGCTTTTTGTTTGCGATGCAAATATACTGCAGCCGATAAACCAGCCGCAATTACAAGTGCCACTACCCAGGTATCAAGCGGGCATGCTGAATTAAAAGGATCGGCATCATTACAAGGCAACTCACCCTGCGCATGGCCTATTACGGGCGCCGTTATTAAAAGAAACGTAACTAATACACTATAAACGCACTTCAACCCAGTCTTGCAAATCTTCATCAATATATCTATTACTTATTTTTTTACAAATTTAGCTTTTCCCAACGAATTTCCGCCATTTTCTGTTAATTCAACAATATAAACACCTGGTTTAAAATGCGAAACGTTTTCAGACCAGCTACT
Source organism: Mucilaginibacter sp. P4_D1 (assembly GCF_056401935.1). NCBI lineage: Bacteria > Pseudomonadati > Bacteroidota > Sphingobacteriia > Sphingobacteriales > Sphingobacteriaceae > Mucilaginibacter > Mucilaginibacter sp. P4_D1. The sequence goes on along the minus strand of NZ_JBFUIJ010000005.1, from coordinate 115,433 downwards.
GTTAGCCGATGTTCTTTGAGTCACCAATGTTCCTGCGGCATCATAAATGTTTAATTTATAGCTTCCGGTTGTCGCCGATGATGTTTTGCCGTATGTTACGTTTACATTGATCGTTTCGGCGGTGGGGTTGGGGTAAAGGGTAAACATATTAACATTGCCACTTTTATCATAGTAAATATTAACCAGGGCCGAGTAGGTGATGTTTCCAAATAAGTCGACCTGTTTTAAGCGGTAAATGTTATTGCCCGCGTTTGGTGTTTTATCAGTGTACTTATAAATTGTGCCGCCATTGCTCTGCAACTGATAAATTGGCGAATAGTTGGTGCCGTTTGCCTGCTGTTTTTCGAGACTGAAGGAGTAATTATTGCCTTCATTGTAAGCACGCCAGGTGAGTAAAACACCATCCGTAGCCTTTTGGGCATTAAAGCTTGCCAACTGATAAACGGATGCCGGCAATTGCCTGATAGATAACTTAAACCGGTTGGCGCCAAAAGTGTTGGTATCGCTTTTTAAGATGTTGAAAGCATAAGATTTATAGCGCCCAATATCCAACGAATCGTTCTTGAAATGGTCCAGTAGGGTTATTTTGTAATTGAGGGTATCAATGTTTTGGATGCCTTCTATTTTTAATTTATATAAACCATCAGTTTTGCTATCGGTATATAGCCTGATAAGCGCTCCTTTTTTATAATCGGGAAAATGTTTTACTGCCGAGCGTATACCATCTGACGAATAGCTCGACATATAAACTCTCGGGCCGGCGCCGTCAAGATCAAAGGCGTCACCATCATGGAATTTGGCATCCCATTGATCATTGAAATAGATCCCACAATAATCATAAGTTGTACTGTCTTTTTCCATCTTCATGAAAAGACCGGTTAACCCATCCTGTATAGATTGAATAGTTGTGTTGCCGCCGACCGGAATTAGTTGATTGAAACTTCTTCCGGTATTAATATTACTTATGGTAAGTATTGGCCGTTCGGGTGCCGATAAAATCGACGAACTTCCTGTGAGCTGAATAAGGGGCGCTTTTTCACTTTCTTTAAATGTAAGCGCGCCTGAAATGCCCGCAGATGACTTTGCATGTACCATAAACCCTTCGCCGCTTGCAGCATAACCGCGGCCGCCGGTGCCCAGCGGCGCCGAAGTACCCGAGGCGGTATAGGCAGTGTAAACCTGGTTTGGGCTATTTTTTGCCGATAATAGGTAAATGTTATCAATTCCGGTACTGCTGTTATTGTCGGATAAAACTGTTGCCAGGTTTATGGTACAGGGATAGGGGTTACCAACCATGTTATAGCCCGGGGATAATGATGCCGTATTGCCAAGCTTCCCTACTCCGCCGTTAGGGCTATACCATAAATTGACGGTAACATCCCCCTGGTTAATGTACCCCCCTGCTGTTAATGTAGTATTGGCAGGCGCGGTTGACGTTGATCCGTCGGTACGGCTGCTTGGCCCAACAAAATACATCAGGAACCCGTTGGCTACCGGTAGCGATTGCCCGAGCGAAGAACCTGTCTGTGTATTGGTAAGATCGATAGTGCTGGTTGTGCCTGTTGCACTCGTCGTATTGGTTGTTGTAATTTTTATTACCGCAACATTTTTGCCCGATGTGAAAAGTGAATTATTATTGTTCAGGTTTTCGCGATAAACGTAAATAGTTGGGTTGGTATTGGCGTAACTAAACCCGCTTGAGGTGCCGCCGGGCCCGGCGGTAAAAGCACCTGCGTAGGTAGCATTACGATACACGTGACTATTCAGATAATTTAGCCCCACTGTATTTGATGTACTTGAGGTTGCGCTGGTTTGGTTAACCGGAGAGGATAGCAAACGATACCCGCGATTGGATGATAATCCGCCGCCAGTTAAAAAACGTTCCACATTAAATAATCCTACGGCAGTGCAACCAGAATTGATAGCACCAAAAGCTGCCGATCCGTATTGGTCTGATTGTAATGTTAAAATGCCTGGGTTTGTATTGGTTACATTTTCGGTAACTCCACTCATGGTTATAACAGAAGTTGAACCAACATAAAAAATATTGGTATTTGCAATATTGGCAGATTGTCCGGTTAAAGTTATATTACACGCCGAATTTGATGTTCCGCAATAAAATGTACCTGAATTGGTTATAGCACTGGTAAAAGTGCCTATTGTGATAACAGATGCCGAATCTACTTTAAATATATTCGTATTATTGATAACATGCCCGTTATTGGTGGGGCCAAAGGTTATAGTGGTGCCGCTGCCATAAAAATTTCCTGAACCCGTATTTTGAATGTTACAGCTTTGCCCGCTCAGGGTGAACGTAGAGCCATGGTCTCTGAATGTGCCTGTGTTGCTAAAATATGAACTGCTTGTTGTTAAGCCAAATGTACATGCAGACTGTGTTGTAAATGTGCCGGAATTTTGAATATTGTTGCCATTGCCAAACGGGAAGCTGCAAGCGGTAGCTTTAAACGTTGCCGAGTTAGTAATATAAGTACCCGCACCTGCCATATTAAACGTACTACTAACCCCAGTGACGGTTGCCGAGCCAGAGTTTATTAAGCGGCAGTTAGTATTGTTTAACCTTATAGTTGATGAGTTTAACGTTAAGGTATTTGTATTTGTAAAAATAGACGGTGTTCCGGGAAAGTCAAATAAGGCATTGCTTGTTAAGGCTATTTTATTATTATTAGTTAAGTCGCTTGTGGTATAAAACGTGCCGCTTGTGCAATTGATAGTTCCATTATTTGTGGTAGCGGCGCTTGTTGAAAAAGAGGCGCTCGCCCCACTGATATTAAGCGTACCTGTTGAGCTTATGGTTGAAGAGGTTGTTGTTGTAAATGTTGCATTATTTAAATTAAGCGTGCCATCACAAACAAATGAGGGGGGATTGTTGAAGGATACCGCCGCCCCTGAAGCAAAATTTACCGTAGCGTTAACACCAACACCAAAACCTGCTGCATAACCAAAGGAAGGTGAGGTAGCTATGTTAACCGTACCAGGGCCGGTAAATGTAATCCCGATTAACGAAGCAACTGGCTGAGCGACCGTTAGGCTACTAATATTTACCGTAGGCGACCCTGACATTGTAATTGTTACCCCGTATGTGCCATAATTTTGTGTTTGAAGCGAGGAAATTGTAATACTGCTTGAAAGCGTAATATTTGCCAGCGACAATTGGATTTGCGCCACATCTGTTGTTCCGCTGCTTCCCGGATACCCGGTACTTGGAGACCAGTTTGAGTTTTGAGTCCAGCTGCCCGAGAGTCCGCCAACCCATGTATAAGTCGTTGCAGCTACATCCGTAATATTTAATGTCATTACGAAAAGCAGAAGACAAAAAAGGAATCTCGTTTTCAACTGGCTATTTAATTAAATAAGGTTTACAATAGTTACATTGGTAGGTTTTATCATGATAAAAATACCTAAACTTATTGTATTCAAAACGTTTACGGAAATAAAAAAAATAAAGTTTCCTTATAGTTTTTTTGCTCAGTTTTGTTTATCTGAAAAGAAAAAAAATAAACTGCAGCTACTGCCTTCATGTATTTATTTTAAGCGGTTTTGCAGTATACGAAAATATGCGGTGAAAATGTTTCTTGTTGTAACCAATGTAGCCGACTTAAACAAGCAATAATCTTCTTCGTTTAAGTCAATCTCTGTAAATAAGGCAGCTACAATCATTCCTACGATAACCGAAAGAGAAATGAGTATGCGGTGCAAAATAAAGCGAAAGTATTCGGGGTAATTGGCCCTTTGTTTTGGCTGAAGCAGTAATATTAGCAATAGTTAAATTGGCAATAAGTGAGGCATTGTCATTTGGATGTGCTACATTTTTTTATTAGAGCAGATGATTTTACTATTGCTTTAAAAATTTGGTCTTTCCTAACGAACTGCCCTTATTGTCTTTTAATTCTACAACATAAACACCTGCTTTAAATTCCGAAACGTTTTGACTGAACGAACTGTTATCGGCTGTTTTTTGGGTTACCAATGAACCTGTTGCATCATAAATATTTAATTTATAACTCCCGGTGGTGGCAGATGATGTTTTACCATAGGTTACATTTATATTAATTGCCTCTACGGTAGGATTAGGGTATAAGGTGAACATACTTGCATTGCCGTTGTTATCGTAGTAAATATTAACAAGTGCCGAGTAGGTGATGTTACCAAATAGATCTACCTGTTTTAGGCGGTAAATATTATTGCCTGTATTTGGTGTTTTGTCGGTGTATTTATAAATGGTGCCACCATTACTTTGTATTTGATATAAAGAGGTGTAACCGGTACCATTTGCCTGTTGTTTTTCAAGCGTATAAAAGTAATTAACTCCCTCGTTGTATGCCCGCCAGGTAAGCAGCACACCATCTGTTGCCTTTTGTGCCGTGAAACTTGCCAACTGATACCGGGCAGTACTTGGCAGTTGCTGAATAGATAGTTCAAACCTATTGGCGCCATAAGTGCCGGTATCGCTTTTTAAGATGTTAAAAGCGTAAGATTTATAGCGCCCGATATCTAACGAGTCTTTTTTAAAGTGGTCAAGCAGGGTTATTTTGTAGTTATTGGTATCAATATTACGTATTCCTTCAACTTTTAAGTTGTATAAGCCATCAGTCTTTCCGTTGGCATAAAGCTTAATGCTTACGCCTTTTCTATAATCAGGAAAGTGCTTTACAGATGCATTCATCCCATCTGATGAAAGGCTTGACACCAACGCACTTGAGGTGCTTGCATCCAGCTCCAACGCGTCTAAGTTTTCATTATAGGTGCTTTGCCAGTCGCTTCTGAAATATACGCCGCAATAATCGTATGTAGCGCTGTCTTTTTCAAGTTTTACATATAAACCAGTAAGCGGATTGCCTTGAGCATCTGACTCTTTAACCGAGGCCGTTTGGGGTCCAAATGCTGTGGCGGCACTTTTAAAAGATTTACCGGTGCCATCAATTGTTAACGCCTGGCCTTTTGGCAACGACATAAGTAGGTTGCTGCCGGTAAGCTGTTGTGTAGCAACTTTATCGGTCTCCTTAAATGTTAATGAGTTGCCCCCGCTTGTTGTACGTACCAGGAAACCTTCGCCACTTAAGGCGTAACCAATACCAGGTGCCGATGTGCCGTTTGCGGTGTAAGCATAATAGGCCTGACCAGGGCTATTGGTTCTGTTTAGTAAATAAGCGGTACTTATATTGGAGTTATGGCCCAGCACCGTGGCTATATTGATTGTGCTTGGATAAGGATTACCTACCATATTATAGCCGGCACCGCCGGTTAACGTACTTAACGAATAAGATAGCTGGCCTGTAGCTGCATTTGATGCCCCGTTTTTAGGGGTATACCATAATGCAACCGTAACATCGCCCTGGTTAATGTAACCTACATTGGTAATGTAACAATCCAGCGGGTTGCCTGTAGTGCCATTTGTACGACTATTGGGCCCAACATAATACATTAAATAACCATTGCCCACAGGCATGCTTACAGCTCCAACGCCATTTAATGTAACGGTGCTGGCACCAATAGCGGTAACCCCAACGTGCTTGCCCGAATTGAATGTTAAATTGCTTGATGCCCTGGTTTCGTTATAAAAATATATAATTGAGTTGTTATTGGGGTTAATATAACTAAAGCCTGTTCCGCCCGAAGGCCCTGCAGTAAACGCGCCGGGATAGCTTGAACTGGCAGATAAACTGCTGTAAACCGTATAGCTGTTTTTTAGCGTGTTTAATGTGATGTAATTGGTATAAGTAGTACTTGTGGAATAAGGACTTGTAATGTTTGTTGGCGATGAAAAAATTCTGTAGCCGCGGTTGGTTGCAAGATTGCCGCCGCTTACAAAACGTTGAACATTATATGTGCCTGCAATTGCCAGAGTACCCGAATCGTAGCCGGTAGATGATATCTGATCAAAAGCAGCAGACCCTGAGGCATCAGACATTAAAGTAAAAAACGAATAAGCATTGTTGGTGTTGGTTACCGTTGGCAGGTAACCGGCCGAAAGATCGATGATAGATGTTGAACCAAGATTGAAATATGCAGCTTGTGACGAGCTGCCGGTATTGGTAACAAAACAAGCCTGGGCGCTTAATGTAATTACACAGGAGGATCCGGAAGTACCGGCGTTAAAAACACCTGTATTGGTTAATCCATCCTGGTACGATGCCAGGTTGATATATGACGTAGAATCGGCGGTGAAGGTGCCACTGTTGGTCATATTCATAGAATTACTTCCGTTGGTGCCAAGGTTAAAAGTAGCTCCCCGGGCTTTCACAACCGCACTGGTACCAGAATTTTGAAAATAGGAGCCTGAGCCAAACAGGTTATAGGTCGATCCGTGGTCGTTATAAGTAGCTGTATTAGCGATATACGAGTTGGATGTACTCACATTGAATATACAGCCCGATTGCGTAGTTAGTGTGCCCGAGTTCTTTATGTAGTTACCATTGTTGAAATTAAAAGTACAACCGGTTGCATTCAATGTATATGAATTGTCGATATAGGAGCCAGATCCCGATATGTTGAACGTAGTGTTTTTAGCAGTTACCAACGCAGTGCCCGAATTGGTTAAATTTACGTTGTTGTTGTTTAAAGTTATGGTTGATGAACTTGCGATAATTGTACCTGTATTGGCTATGTTTTGGTTGCCGCCGGATAAACTTAGTGTGCTTGATGCTAAATTGAGGGTGCCCGTATTTATAAAAGAACTTGAAGTGCCTAGACTTAAAGCACAGCCGGAAAGTAAATACAGCGTTCCATTATTGGTAAATGGTTTTTGAGTACCCGAATAATCAATAGTTGTATTGGCTGCAAATGTAATTGTATTACCGGTTCCAATAGTTAAAGACGAATTAAACTTAAAAGTTGGGTCGCCGGTTAAGGTTGTTGTGCCTGTTCCATTCCAGGTTAATGCAAAAGGCTGGCCCACAAATAACGCGGCACCAATGGTGTTGCCGGTTGCATTAGTAGTAATTGTTGTCGAACTCGTCACTGTCATGCCTCCGCTAATTGCTAATTGGCCGCTTAGTGTGTATGTACCTGTGGCGATGGATAAACTTGTAGCAGAGATAGTTGATCCTGTAGTAGACGTAATTGTGCTGCTGCTTGTGGCTGTTAAGGCACCCGAAAGTGTAAGTGTCGATCCTAATGCAACAGTTGAGCCCGTAACCGACATGCCTGCGGCAGCTACAGCGGCCGTGGTAGTTAAAGTGCTTCCGCTTGATAAAGTGACGGCCCCGCTAACACTAACGGGCGTATTCGCCGTAAACGCGACGGCGTTTATAGCCAATGTACTGGTACCCGAAAGCGTGCCTGTACCTGCAAGTGTTGTATTGGTACTGATACTGATTGCACCGCTCACCGCAAGGCCAACACCATTTAACGTGAGTGTAGTGCCAAGGCCATTTATAGTTAACGTTTTGCAAGCACCGGCTGTAGTACTTATGGTAGGGTTATTTAAAACTCCAGAAAGTGTAATTACGACATCCTCCGAATTTGTTGGTACATGTGATAAAGACCAATTAGTTGAAGTATTCCAACTGGAAGAAACGCCAAGCCAACTATTTGTTGCCGCATTTGCTTTCTCAGCGTTTATCATTACTCCTAAAAATGCTATCCAAAAAAGTAATTTTGTTTTCAAATAAATATTAATAAAATAGGGGTATATAAAACAATGTTAGAGAAATATAATCGCCTAAAACTAATAAAAATTTCAACAATAGTACTATTTGAATATGAAATCGATAAAATAGATGCGTTTTATGAAAAAAAGTTTCAAAAATAGTGCTCCTAAAGGTGTGTTGATTTTCACTTAAGGAAAGTGATGTTTCTCCCGGTGAAAAACCAGTACTTTGGATTGGGTGGTCTAAGAAAACTGAATCGTATTAGTTATTAAGTTGTCCTTTAGGTTAAAATATGGCATTTTTGGCAATGCATCGGATAATTGGTGAATTGAAGTTCCAAATCGAGGATAAAACAAGTTGAAAAATATATAAGATGGCAGCGATATGCACTGTCGCTGCCTTAAAATTAATGACTAACGGAAATTGTGCCCCTTAAATAAGTTACAGCTTTGCCACTCATAAGTACGCGGTCGCCTTTAAGTTCGCACCAAAGTTCGCCGCGGCGGGTCGAGATCTGGTAAGCGTGCAATGTGTTTTTACCTAACTTTTTTGCCCAGTAGGGGATCAGGTTACAATGTGCCGATCCCGTAACCGGGTCTTCGGGGATGCCCGCACCGGGGGCGAAGAAGCGCGATACAAAATCGCTGTTATCGCCTGGAGCTGTAACTATAACGCCCACAGTATCCATTTTTGACAAGGCGAAAAAATCAGGCATAATGTCTTTAATATCCTGTTCGCTCTCATAAACCAGGAAGTAATCCCTTGACCGGAAAAAGGCCAGCGGTTGTTTTTCGCCTAACGCCTCGGCCAACCCGTTTGGTGGTTCAATAGGTATGGGCGGCCTTGACGGAAAATCCATCGTGTACTTATCGCCAGCGCGTTTAATATGCAAAGTGCCTGCTTTTACGGTTTCAAAATGTATTTCGTCGCCCTCAAAGCCCAACTCGGTAAACAATATATGAGCGGCTGCCAGGGTGGCGTGGCCGCAAAGGTCAATCTCGTATTCGGGGGTAAACCAGCGCAGTTTGTAGCCACTATCAGTTTTTACAAAAAAGGCAGTTTCTGCCAAATTGTTTTCAATGGCTATCTTTTGCATGGTAGCATCTGGCAGCCATTCGGCAAGCGGGCAAATAGCCGCAGGGTTGCCGCCAAATAATTTATCAGTAAAGGCGTCAGCCTGGTATATGGGGATAGTCATAACAAATGTTTCGGTGTAGCTAATATAGTGATGAGAATCAAGAATAAAGTCTGATTAATCAATAAAAAGCTTATTAATTTGGAGTTACACTAAACTGCCAATAATATCCCGCCTTGAATCGTAATTTACTAACTCTCCGCTTGCTTTATAATTAGGGCCAAGCAAAAAGTTAATTATTAAACAATTCAATGTGTCCATTTGGCTCTTTGTATGAATAAATTGTTTTTATTCAGAAAAAAATCGCTTACTTAACCTATCTTTTTAGTGCTTTATCACGTAAAACCACCTTTTTAATTAATTATTTATTTTAAATKGAAAAGCTGAAGCGAATTATTGGTTATGGCGATCCAGCTTTATCGCTCGAGAATAAACTTTTTAATGCCATAGCCTTATTCATTTGCCTTAATAATGTTATATCGGTTAGTGTCAATGTCTTTTTAGGGTTCAGTTGGGGGCTGATACTGGCCAATCTTTTTGTACTAAGTTTTTCTGCTTTTGCTTATTACCGTAGCCGTTTTGTACGCTACAGCGAAAAAACGGCTTACATTTATATTGGTTTGGGTATTGCAGCCATGTTCCCTGGTTGGTTTTACAACGGTGGCATCAGCGGGTCAACAACCCAAATAGGCATCTTTTTAATTGTATTGATAACCTTATTAGTAAAGCAACGTTACCATTATATTTTCATCGCTTTGTTATGTGCAGTTTTTGTTACCTGTTATCAGTTAGAAAAAATGCATCCCGAATGGGTAACAGGGGCAGGCAGCAAAGCATCTGCCGAATTTGACCTGGTTGCATCTGCCGTAATTAATATAGTACTGGTAGGCTTACTTATAGGTTTCATCAAAAAAAGTCACGAAAGCGATAAACGGGACTTAATTAAAAAAAGCGAGGAACTGCAACAGTCACAAGTTGAACTCCGGTCGTCAAAAGAAGAGGCCGAAGCCGCTACATTTGCTAAATCGAACTTTTTGGCCAATATGAGCCATGAAATACGCACACCGTTAAATGGCATCATCGGGGCTTCGCAGTTGTTATCCAGGTCTGCCCTTACGCCAGAGCAGCATGAACTTTTGCAAACCTTGCAATCAAGCGGGCACATCCTCATCAATATCATCAGCGATATATTGGATATCTCAAAAATCGAGGCTGATAAACTAACCATTACCCCGGTTGCCACCAACATCAGGCATTGCGTTAAAACTATCATTGATATTAGCCAGCCAGGTATCACCAATTTGCGTAAACCCATTAACCTGAGTTATCATGTTGATGATAATGTATCGCAATTTGTAAAGGTTGATGAGGGGCGCCTGCAGCAAATTTTAGTAAACCTGATAGGCAACGCCATTAAATTTACCGATGAAGGCGCGGTTACTGTAACAGTTAAAGGGGCCGAGATAAAAGATAGCATACAGGATATCAGTTTCCACGTAAAGGACGATGGTATAGGCATTAGCCAGGAATCATTAACCCAATTATTTAAGCCATTTACGCAGGTAAATACTACCGCCCTGCGTAAGTACGGCGGTACCGGTCTTGGCCTATCCATCTGTAAAAAGCTGGTGGAGCTGATGGGGGGCAAAATATGGGCCATCAGTAAAGAAGCCAAAGGATCGGTGTTTATTTTTAATTTGCCCCTGCAAATTACCAGCGGCGATTTGCCCGCCGAAACGAAAACGGATAATAAAGAGACTTTTAGGTACCGCCCGCTTAAAATACTTTTGGCCGAGGATAATAAGATGAACCAGTTGATAGCCAGCAAAATTTTTAAAAAGGTTGGCTATAGCATCGACATTGCCGAAAACGGCGTTGAAGCCATCCTGATGAGCGACAAGCAGCATTACGACCTAATATTTATGGATGTACAGATGCCCGAAATGGATGGGCTGCAAGCCACCCGTACCATTATTAAAAAGCAGGGTAAAAACGCGCCGCCTATTATAGCCATGACCGCCAATGTTTTAAGCGAAGACGAAAACGAATGTGCCACAGCCGGTATGAAGGATTTTGTAAGTAAACCCTTTACCTTTGAGCGGTTGGAGAACGTAATACAGAAATGGACTAAGGTTTGATAGTCCCAAATTAAAAAATCAGTAAATAATACCATTCAAACTATGTACAGTACCATTAAAGCGATGGTATTGTGTGTAGCTTTGAATCATGATACAAAGCATTCCCGTTTATGATATTTGTTCCTTGTCTGACGTAAGGCAGGATGATTTGCTGGTAAGCCGTTTTGCACCGTATCTTGATGCTCATAAAAATCTTTTTTTTCCGCACCGGCATTCGTTTTATCACCTGGTACTATTTACCCACGGTGCCGGCACACATAGCATCGATTTTGAGCGTTTTGATGTAAAGCCGGGTCAAATATACTTTATGGTGCCGGGGCAGGTTCACTCCTGGCATTTTGAGGGTTTTACCGATGGTTATATCATCAATTTTTCGGAAGCTTTTATCCAGTCGTTTTTATTACAGCCGGGTTACCTGGATAGTTTTTCGTTTTTTAACGGCAATTTAAAGGATGCCGTGGTTAATTTACCTGCCGATACTTTTGCCACCGCAAAAGAGCTGTTTGAACAAACTATTCACGAAATAATGAAACCTGCGCCATCGGGCAGCGATATGGTGCGCCTGCTGATGCTACAGATATTTATCCATGTAAACAGGCTTAATTCCAATCCGGTTGGTACTGGTAAACTAACCTATAATCAAACACTGCTCAAAAACTATCAAAAATTAATTGAACAGCATTATGCCGATATTAAGCTGCCAAAAGATTATGCCGAATTGCTTTATATCACCCCAAATCACCTTAACGCGGTTTGTAAGGATCTGTTAGATCTATCGGCAGGCGAACTGATCCGTAACCGCACTTTGCTGGAGGCTAAACGCTTGCTCACCAATCCACAGTTGAACATCAGCGATATCTCGCTCAGGCTGAATTTTAGCGACAACTCTTATTTTACCAAATTTTTCAAAAAAACAGAAGGCGTTACCCCCGAAGAGTTTCGCAAACAAATATTAAAATCTTAAAACGGATAACATCATGGAAAATACCCAATATAAAATAGCGGCCTGGCCGGCCATAGTGCACGCCAAATGCCCCCGTTGTCGCCGGGGCGACTTGTTTGCCAACAGCATGTATGGCTTTAAAGGGCAGGTGATGAACAAAACCTGCGCACACTGCGGCCTCGTTTATGAACGTGAGCCAGGCTATTTTTATGTGGCCATGTTTGTGAGTTACGCCTTAAATGTTGCCGAGATGGTTACCCTTGCAGTTGCCATTAGTGTTTTAACTGGCAGCAGCAACCCATGGTTATATTGTGGTATTATATTAAGTGTGGCTGTGGTATTGTCGCCTTTTAATTTCAGGTATTCAAGGGTGGTGTTGTTGCATTGGCTAACTCCGGGTTTGCATTATCATCCCGAAATGAGCAAGGATAATTTGTAAACCATTAAACCAAGCGGTGCGCTTTCTGTCAAAATTATAACAGTCCACATTTACCGTGACTTTAATTTTTGAGTTATGAAAGCGAGAATAGAAACCATAAAGACCGACATGTACAAAGTATTTGTAACAGGTAATGCTGATAACGTGCAATTAGCCAAAGCGTATTTTTTATTGGCAATTCCGTTGCTTACTGTATTTTTCACCCTCGGCCATTTTAAGTATTAATATGCTGCACGGCAGTGTATAAAAACAAGGCAGCCGGCACATTACTGTACCGGCTGCTTGCAACTGTTTCCCTAACTAAATTAAACTAAAATTAACTGAATCGAACTATTTGAATTTTTGGGGCAGACTAAATTGATTAAATGCCATTTGAAAATTACCCAGGTACGAATACTTTTTATAGGCGTGAAGCATATTTTCGTTATTTGCATAATAAATATATGAAGGTGTAGTTTCCTTTACATTGGTAAGTACAAACGGCCCTGTTTGGTTGGCAGCCATTGTTGAATCATGTGCCGGGTTTTCGCTACCTGGCTCTGGTGATGTAAATTCGTCTGTTTGCGATTGAATCTGCGGATCGGATGCAAACACACTGGCACATGCCAATAACACGAGTGATGCAATCACGAAGAATAAAAAATGGTAAAATAATTTCATAGCGATAGGCGATTAATATCAGGACTAGGTATTAAATAAATGTTACATCAAATATACGGCTTGACAATTAAAAAACACACGGTGTTTTCACTGAAAATGCATACGTAGTTTTACGCAATTTTCAAGAGAAATTAGGTTTTATTGATATATTTTATAGTTAATACCCTCAGATTTTAAATTCTTTGTAACATACCTATTACAATTGAGCCATAAAACCCTCATCTGTTCTGGAGCGCCCTGGCACGTCAAATAGGTGCCAGCTTGTGGCTTGGTACCACTGAAGTCCTGCAAATTAACATCAGTGCTTGCTGATGCTATGGTTTAGATTGGGAGTATGCTTAACAACAGACATTGCCTAAATAACAAGTTGGCAAAAAGATAAACCTCAAACGTTTAAAACAATTTAGGCGCCCCACAAATGTTTAAAAACAAAAACTGAATCAACCGACAACTTTTCGTCGAAAGAAGCTTCTCAAAAATATGAACGGTTAAGTCAAATCAACACCATATCCGGTTGTAAATAAAATGGGATATCGGCACAAAAAACGTGCTCTAAAACTGTTAAATATAGATAGTGTTTTACGAACACCACAAAAACCATACCGCTTGCCTGTTTCCGTAGTTTTTATACAAAAACAGAATAATTCATCATTGTTGAATTATTAATTGATTGTAAATCAATATATTAAAAAAATTATCTATAGCTTATTTTTTTTGAAAATACACCGTACAATTGTAATTTTTTACAACAATTTTATAACTTTGGTCGTTCTGTAGTAAATAAAAAAGTACAGAGAGGTTTATAAATAGATGAGACAACTCAAAATAACGCAATCCATTACCAATCGCGAGTCGCAGTCGCTTGACAAGTATCTACACGAGATTGGTAAAGTTGATCTGATAACAGCCGAAGAAGAAGTAATATTAGCCCAAAAAATCCGTGAAGGCGACCAGGCCGCTTTGGAGCGTTTAACCAAAACCAACCTGCGCTTTGTTGTATCCGTTGCTAAACAATACCAAAACCAGGGCCTTACACTGGGCGACTTGATTAATGAGGGCAACCTGGGCCTGATTAAAGCCGCTAAACGTTTTGATGAAACCAAGGGTTTCAAATTCATATCCTATGCCGTTTGGTGGATCCGTCAATCCATATTACAGGCTATTGCCGAGCAATCGCGCATTGTACGTTTGCCGTTAAACCAGGTAGGCTCATTAAGTAAAATAAGTAAAGCATTCTCCAAACTGGAGCAGGAGTACGAGCGTGAGCCATCGCCCGAAGAACTTGCCGATATTTTGGAAACCACTGTAGATAAAATATCTGATACCCTAAGCAATTCTGGCCGCCATGTATCTATGGATGCCCCCTTTGTACAGGGCGAAGAAAATACCTTATTGGATGTACTGGAAAACCAGGAGCCCAACACAGATTCGATCCTGATCAATGAGTCGTTATCCGAAGAGATTAAACGTTCCCTTTCAACCCTAACCGAGCGCGAGCGTGAAATTATTGTGCTATTCTTTGGTTTGGGCACCAATCACCCGCTTTCGTTAGAGGAAATTGGCGAAAAATTTAACCTTACCCGCGAACGCGTTCGCCAAATAAAGGATAAAGCCCTGCAACGTTTGCGCCATACGTCAAGGAGCAAAATTTTGAAATCGTATTTGGGGTAGTTGAGCAGAGTCAAGAAATAAGAACCAAGAATTAAGATATATAAGGCCAGGATTGATTTAACTACTTAAGTCCCGGCCTTTTTTATGGGAGAAACGAATCGCATCGCATACATCCCTCAGCAATTGCACCCCATAATTACAAACCTGCAACAATTTAGTCTCCGTAAAATTTAATGCTCAAATTGCCGTTACATAGCTAACCTGTCATAGTTAGCTCAAATGGTAAAATCAATAAAAATAGGGTGGTACTTTTATAAACCGTTAATGGTATGGTGTATACTGGCTTCGCTGGCTTGTTTATATTACCTTACCTCGCACCAACTGAATGTTCCGTTCGTTGTACTATGTAAGCTGGTTAGTTACGCCGCCATACTTGGCGTGCAGTACCTCAATTTTAATGCGGTGCAAACCTATTTCTATTTTCGCAATGCCGGCTATAATATCAACCTGCTTTACTTATCCGTATTCGTCTGCGATTTTGCCGCTTTCATCATTCTTTTATCCTTATCAACTATCCGTTAAGTTTGGAGCCACTCATTTTAAAAACCGATAGCGTACAACTGGAGTTCGGCGGGCGCAAAATACTGCAGGATGTTTACCTGGAGTGCAAACAAGGCGAAGTATTGGGCATCCTGGGCCGAAACGGCTGCGGCAAATCATCTTTATTACGGATTATATTTGGCACGCTCAGCCCTGCCTACAAACACGTAAGCATTAACGGCGAATACATCAAAAAGGGTTATAAAAATATGCGCGTGGCGTACCTGCCCCAACACAATTATCTGCCCAAAGGAATCAAAATAAAAAAGCTGGCTGCAACCATTATCGACGATCGGTTTTGGGACGATTTTTCGGCTCATCCCATCTATGAAAAATACGCCGAAAAAACTATAGCCGACTTATCGGGCGGCGAACTGCGGCAACTGGAAACACTGATGGTTATTTACAGCAAAGCCGACTTTATTTTGCTTGATGAGCCTTTCACCCACATCTCGCCCATACAGGCCGAGGCTTTTAAAGAAATTATCAGGAAATGCGCCAAAATAAAAGGCATCATAGTAACCGATCATCAATATTACAATATCCTGGATGTAAGCGACAGGATTATCCTGATAACCGATGGCTACACAAGGCCAATACGCAATAAGGATGAATTGGTTACGTATGGCTATGTGAGCCATATTAATTAAACACCACCCCATGTAACATATAAGCATTTGGCACTGTCTACTACCTAAACAACCACGATGCCCCGGCCTTACGTATATTTGATAGTTTTGTTATTTGTTGCTTGCTGGCAAAAAGGCGAGTGCAGCATAAACACAGCCATCAACGGCATCACCTTCAAAAACGCCAAACGCGGACCCGATCCAGACCCCTCGGGCGATTTTAATACACTTATAGTGCCTATAAAACGGGCTGGTAATCTTATCCTGGTAGAAGCCCAGATTGACTCCGTTGCAGGCAATTTTGTGCTGGATACCGGCGCGCCTTACCTCGTTTTAAACGCTACCTACTTCAGGTACATGCCCGTTATAGCCGACCAGGAATCGGCGGGTTTAAATGGTAATGCGCCCGGCGCATTCACTACCGAAGTGCGCAATTTCAGCATCCTTGATTTGCATTACCCGCGCCTTACGGCCGATGTAACAGATCTTTCGGCCATCGAAAACGGGCGAAACATTAAAATACTGGGCTTATTGGGTACCCGGCTGTTTAAAAAATTTGCCATTACTGTTGATTTGTTCAGGAATACCCTGTACATCCACAAACTGAATGACGACGGTGAAATACCTGTAAATGAAAAAGTATTTCATAATCCATGGATGTTTACCTCGTTTAATTACACCAATGATGTCATGTTTATAAAGGGCGTTGCCAATAACACGCCCTTGTGGTTTGCATTTGATACCGGTGCCGAAACCAACCTGATGGATTATGACAGGGTGCGCAAACTATTGCCGGGGATGGCAGTACTCAACCGTACAAAAACTACCGGCATTGGCGGCTCATCATTCGAGGTGATTTACGCCAGGTTTGATACGCTTACGGTTGGCGGCCGGCGGTTTGTGAAAAACCGGGTGCTGTTAACCAACCTTGATAAAATGGGCAAAGCCTACGGGCACACTGTTGATGGGATACTTGGCTTTGATTTTTTTATCCGTGGTATCTTTAGCATCAACTTTGTAAAAAGAGAATTTGAAATGTACATTTACACTAACCAGTAGTATGAAAAAGTGCAGATCGGTTTTAATTATTTTTTTGTTGTTTACCTGCTTCTCAATTGCAGCAAGCGCGCAAACACGCAATTCCCTTGTGTTAGGTAAAGATCATTTGATTATGCTGCTTGATCTGCATTCGTCAAAAACACAACTGGATAGTGTTTTAAAAATCGCGGGTATAAAAAAGCCAAACGGCGCTGCTATTTTAAAGGGCGATTTCTCGTCATTGGCCAAAGACGGATGGAACATTGGTAAACGCGATAAAAATATGGTTAGGTTTGACAGGTCGCTTACCGATTTAAACCTGAACCCGCAAAACCCACCCTACCGGATAACCACCAACCTCGCCGGCAATATTGACGCCCCCGCGGGTATGCCGGGCTATCCTGCCGATGAATTATACGGCTTAAACAAGTTTATGCGGCTTACGGTATATGAATTACCATCGGGTTTAACACGCTTTTACCTGCCCGGCTATTTAAGCGCCAAGCGCGTTTTATTATCTGGTAACTTTAATAATTGGAGTACGCTGAAGGGTGTAATGGCAAAAACCGATAGCGGTTGGGTAAGCGATATAAAACTGTCGCCGGGGGTATATGAGTACAAATACATCATAAATGGCCGTTGGCAGCACGATAAAAACAACCTGCAGCAACACCCGGATGGTTTTAGTGATGTAAACTCGGTTTACTACCGCGTTAATCATATCTTCAGGCTTAATGGCTTTACAGGTGCCCATAAAGTTATGGTAGCCGGTAGTTTTAATAACTGGAATACCGATAATATCCCGCTACAAAAAAAGGACGGCGGCTGGGAAACCAAACTTTACCTGCGCGATGGCACCCATACTTATCGGTTTTGGGTAGATGGCCAATGGTACGCCGATCCGGCCAACCCGGCGAAAGTGAAAGATAACGAAGGGCATATTAATTCGGTGTTAAACCAGGGCGAGGCGGTTAGCTTTAAACTTGATGGATATAAAGATGCTAAAGCCGTTTACATTGCCGGAAGCTTTAATAACTGGAAACCCAATGAAATAAGCCTCCGGAAAACGGCTACCGGCTGGGCCATACCTTTAATGATTCCGGCGGGTAACTACGGCTACAAATTTATTGTTGACGGAAACTGGATAACTGACCCTAAAAACCGCCTTTATGCTATTGAGGGCGGCGTAAACAATTCCTTTATTGCCGTTAAACCTAATTATACGTTCTGGCTCAAGGGGCACGCCAACGCCGGAAGCGTGCACCTGGCAGGCAACTTTAATGATTGGGATCCATCGGGTTTCACCATGGCGCACAATGCCGACGAGTGGGTAATAAGCCTGTACCTTAAACCTGGCAAATACCGGTACAAGTTTTTGATTGACGGCAACTGGATTCTTGACCCCGCCAATAAATTATACGAGCAAAACGAATATAATACAGGAAATTCTGTTCTGTGGGTGGAGTGAACTGTGGGTTGTGAGTTGTGAGTTGTGAGTTGTGAGTTGTGAGTTGTGAGTTGTGAGTTGTGAGTTGTGAGTTGTGAGTTGTGAGTTGTGAGTTGTGAGTTGTGAGTTGTGAGTAAAATAGACGGTAAGATAATCAAAATCCAAAAAATCACGAAAGATTGTTTCCTGGTTCCAGGGCAAACGCATCTAAATAGTTAACGGCGATAAGCTGTATTTAATAATAGCTAACGAAATAAGCTTATGTCGTCGGGAAGATAGAAGCATTAAACGACACCTTGTTTTTATTGGCTGATCCTGGTTAAATGATCGAGGTACCGAAAGGTCTTGAATTGGTCAACAACAGGCACAAATATTTGGATGTGCCTAAATTGCGCTATCAGTTTAGTGTTAACCATGATTAAAGTATAAGACATTGTATATCAAGTGTTTGCAAATATTTTATCTGAAATGTGTTAAGTTATGTTAACCCAATTAGATGCGTTTCCCCTGTTCCTGGTTCATACAAAATATGGCTGTAGCAGTTTGTGCTGATTAGAGTCGCTTAACGAAAATTGCCGGCAACGCTCCGTAATCTGTTGGTTTTACGGGTGTTGTCGGCAATCTGTGTGCAATACAATCTCTTGTTCTGCAGCAATTAATAGGCGCTTGCCGTCGTCAATAATTCAATAGCCTCATTGCTTAGTTGCAATGTAGCTGCTTCGGTAAGGTCTTTTAATTGGGGGATATTGGTTGCGCTTACAATTGGGGCAGTTACCGTTGGCCTTGCTATTAGCCAGGCTAGTGCAACAGCGGCAGGTTTGGTATTGTATTGCGCCGATACCTCATCTAAAGCATTGAGAATGCGTAAGCCCCGCTCGGTAAGGTACTTTTTTACCATGCCCGCCCGTTTGCTGCCTTCCAGGTCGGCCTCAGAGCGATATTTGCCGCTTAAAAAACCACTCGCTAACGAAAAATAGCTGATAACGCCAATGTTTTGTTCTTTGATAAATGGTTCAAACGTTGTTTCATATTTTTCCCTGTCAAACAGGTTGTATTCGGGCTGCAGGCTTTGGTAGGCGGTTAGTCCTTTTTCTCGGCTCACTTTGAGCGACTCATGCAGCCTTTCTATCGAGAAGTTTGATGCGCCTATGGCCCTTACCTTGCCTTCCTTTACCAATTGGTCAAACGCGCTTAACGATTCTTCAACCGGCGTACCTGCATCATCATAGTGCGATTGGTAAAGATCAATATAATCGGTTTGCAGCCGGGTTAATGAAGCTTCGGCCGCTTTTATAATATAATCCTTTTTAAGCCCTCTTTTATCGGCCGATAGTTCGGCCCCAACCTTTGTGGCTATAATTACCTTATCGCGTTTGCCGCTTTGCTTAAGCCAGTTGCCAATCTCGGTTTCCGATTCGCCGCCCTGGTTGCCGGGTGCCCATGCTGAGTAAACATCGGCCGTATCAACAGCGTTAAAACCTGCATCTAAAAAAGCATCCAGCAGTAATGCCGTGCCGGTGCCCTTAACTGTCCATCCAAACACATTGCACCCAAAAATCAAAGGAGCTGTTTTAATACCCGATGAGCCTAATTCGCGTTGTTCCATAGCATAAATTGTTAAAAAACTTATATGCTGATAAAAGTGCCGGGGTGGGGTAATTGTTTGTCAGGGAAATGAAATAGTTGTGATATTAGTAGCAAGTAGTTAGTATCAAGTATCAAGACTGGAGTTGTGAGTTTTCATTGTTAATTCGACATTACTGGTGCCAGCTTGTGAGGACACAAGCTGCGGGAAAAATCTTGCTACTAGCTACTCGATACTAATAATACTATCCGTCACCTTCGCAATGTCGTAGCTTATTTTGTTGATGAAGCCCAGCTGCTCTTTCAGCAGGTTTTCGTCGGCGGTAAGTTCGGGCTTTTCAACTTCGGGCAATGGGGTTTTGCCAACAGTATACTCAATATTTTGGCCATGCAGTTTTTTATTACTTTCGTTAAGTACCGATATGTTTTTTTTGAGTAACCGCAGCGCTTCGGGGTGTGGCCGCTGCGCATTTTTTACCAGGCCGGCCTGTATAACGGCTATATATGATGATAAAATATGGTTGAGTACTACAAATTTGTGCACTTCCTTAACGTTACGCTGCTTGCTTTTTGGCTCGGAGGTCATACGCTCAAAAGCGGCCGATAAGTTGGCCGATTTTACATAGATATCTTTACGGGCCAGCTTGTAGGCTGTGGTACCTATAGTTTTGCCCGATAAACTTTCGGCAATGGTAACCAGGTACCTAATATTGGCTGTTACAACATCGCGCAGGGTTTCTTCAATTATCTCAAACTCCCAGGTTGGGAAAATAAGGTAGCTGGCAATAAAGGCTATGGATGAGCCTATTAATGTATCCAGTATGCGCTCCTGTGCAATATTTAACAGGCCTACGCCTAAAAATTTAAACAGGATAAGTACATAGGGTGTCATGAAAATAACGCTTACCACATAGTTTAGCCGTTGAAAACTATAAGCACCCACCATAAATATGGTAAGTAAAATAAATTGAACGGTGCTATCGGGTATAAAGTTCAAAATCAATATCCCCATTGCGCCGCCGCCTATGGTACCTATAAGCCTTTGATAGTTGCGTTGTTTAGATAGGCTGAACCCTGGTTTTAATATCACAATAATGGTTAACAATACCCAATAACTATGATGGCCCTGCGCTATGGTTTTGGCTGTTATAAAACCAACCAAACAAACCAATGATACCCGCAGTGCGTGTTTAAAGGCGCCCGATCCTAAAGTGAAGTTATCAAAGAAAATATGAGGGGCGTAATCCTGGTGGGTTACAAACTGGGAGTACTCCACTTCGCCCTTTATTTCGGTTGATTTTAATAAGGTTTTTGAATTATAGTAGTTATAAATATTGTTAATGCTTTCGGTAAGGTTGCGCAGGTTGATGAGCACCTTTTTTAGTACCAGGGTGCTGGTTTCCTGCTGATCTTTCCCTATGGCATCTATTTTTAATTTCAGCTTTTCAAGCTCTACATTAAAATCCATTACATGGCGGTGGCGGGTGTTTGATAATACAATATAGGCTACATCATCCAGTTCGTCGGCCATGTGGTGAATAATGCGGGCTATCTCGTTCAATACGCCGGTATCCTTAAACCTTTCGCGCATCTGGTAGTAATCATAGTGCGTGGCCATTATTTGCTCAAACATATCTACCAGGTCAACAAAGGTTAAAACCAGGATGCGGCTTGATGGGGTTGATTCCCTTACCACCAGCCTGCTTTTAAACAGCATTTCGCGTACGGCATCCTGGTGCTGGCTTACCTGTATCTGTTGCGATACCAGCTTGCGGTAATTATCGTCGATATCGCTATCGGGGTTGTAAAACTCGGCTTTGATGCGCAAAAATTTGGCAATATCGGCCACATTTTCACCAAGGGTTTGCTGTGCAGCCCGGTAGGGGCGGATGCCAAAAAAAATAAGGCTGAACAACATATACCATACACCACCGGCCAGTATCTGCAGGCTGTACAGTAAAACTGCTGATGGGGGCAGGGCCTTATCCATCATAAATATCATAATGAGCAAACTGCAGGTACCTACCGATGCGGCCCTGTTGCCGTAAACCGTAAACATGCTGAACAGGAAAGAGAATAAAGTAATCTCGATACCCAGGGTATAAATATTCAGGCGTGCAAAACCGGTAGTAACTGCTACAATGAACAGGCACAAATTACCAATGGCCATTGCGTTGCGCTTGTGTGTTGCCGGGCCTGGGTTGTCAATAACACAAATGCAAAGCGCCCCTAATGATAAGGTAAGCCCAAGATCAAATTGGCCAAACTCCAGTAACAAAAGCGATGGCAACAGGATGCCGGCCGAGATGCGCAAACCATCAGAAAAGTACTGACTGTAAAAAAAACTGTTGATTTCGCGGGTGTTAAATTTCATTATTTTTTGTCCGTTTTTACCGGCAATAAAGCTACGATGAATACTTTTATGATTGATTTTTTGTTGAAACAGATATTCTGTTTTCATTTACGCTTTTTTTACACTCAAAATGTACTGCAAATTTACAATAATTAAATATTTCGACCTGGTTTTAGTAAATATGGCATTAATACCAGTTTTTTGTTAGTAATTATCTATTTTTTGCCAAAAATGAATTAAATTCACCCCCGGTATTGTGGCCCGCCCTTTACCCATCAATTTTAACCCTCAATTTATTTGTGCTATGTCGTTAAATTTAAAACTCAGTCAAAGGGAAACAACTTTTAACAGCGAAGTTGTAACCCGTTTTGAGTTGTATAACAGTTTATTCCAAACCCTGCCGTTTTACCAGGTAAAGGATACCGGAATTTTGCTGCCCTTTTTCAGCTCGCATTGCGAAAAAGGCGCCGCAATGAACGCATCGCCTACAGATATTATTGAAAGCTTTTTCAAAAAGTACGTACCTGATATTGATCATCGCGAGCAAATTAACCGTATGTTCCGTTTTATACAATATATAGAACGCCAGGTGGTTTTGTTTGATGCCATTGAAGATTCGTCATTTAATAAAATAGGTAAGTTTGATGATACCGGCACCCTGCAAAGCTTGTTGCAGCAAGCCGCTATAAGCGATGATACCCGCAAAAACATTAGCGAGAAACTGAAAGATTTTTCGTTAAGGCTGGTACTTACTGCCCACCCAACCCAATTTTATCCGGGCACAGTGCTGGGTATCATGACAGATCTTATCGAGGCCGTAAAAATTAACGATATCCCTACTATTGATGTATTGTTACAACAGTTGGGCAAAACGCCCTTCTTTAACAAAACATCGCCAACGCCGGTTGATGAGGCCATCAGCCTTACCTGGTTTTTAGAGAACATATTTTATTATGCCGTATCGGGCATCCAATCCAAACTGGAAGAGGAGTTTGATATTGACACCACTAACCAATTGCTTGAAATGGGCTTTTGGCCAGGCGGCGACAGGGACGGCAACCCCAACGTTACCACCGAAAGTACCAAAGAGGTAGCCAGGTATTTAAGGCAGCGCTTGTTCAGGTGCTACTACAGGGATTACAGGGTGCTTAAGCGCCGCATCACTTTCCGCGGGGTAGAAAAACCGATGGCCAAGCTGGAAAAACTGATTTACAGGAACGCCAATGAAAACCATGCAGACCCCAAAGACCTGCAGGCCGAACTATTGGATTTGCTGCAAACCATTAAACACACCCTGATAACCGACCATGATGGCCTGTTTAAAGATGTTGTAGAAAACCTGATTCAAAAGATCCGACTGTTTGGTTGCTATTTTGCTACCCTGGATATCAGGCAGGACAGCCGCGTACTGCGTAATGTTTTTGATTATGTAACCTCGCAAACTGAAACAGGTGTTGTTGCAGGTTATAATAATTTTGAAGAAAAGGAAAAGCTTGAAGCGCTTCCATTTAATGAGCTTGATTATCATCGTGCGGAAGATGCAGATGCCATGACCTGCGATACGCTGGACACCATCAGGCTGATAAAACAAATCCAGCACAGCAACGGCGAAAAAGCCTGCCAGCGTTTTATTATAAGCAACTGCCAGCGCGCATCAGACATTTTACAACTGATTGACCTGTTTTTATGGAGTGGATGGAAAAAGGATGAGCTGAAAGTTGATTTTATGCCGCTATTTGAAACCGTGAACGACCTGGCCAATGCCGGCGAGATTATGGAGCAGTTGTACACCCACCCATATTACGCAGAGCATTTAAAGTTACGCGGCCAAAGGCAAACCATCATGCTCGGCTTCTCCGACGGAACTAAAGATGGCGGCTACCTGATGGCCAACTGGAGTATTTATAAAGCCAAAGTTGAAATGACGGCCATTGCCCGTAAGTACGGCATTAGCCTGGCGTTTTTTGATGGCCGGGGTGGCCCACCGGCACGTGGTGGTGGTAAAACACACCGGTTTTACGCCTCAATGGGTAACGAGATTGCTAATGAGCACATCCAGCTTACCATCCAAGGTCAAACCGTGAGTTCGCAATATGGCTCTGTGGAAACTGCAAGGTTTAATATGGAGCAGTTGCTTAACGCGGGTATTATCTCGGCCCTGCACCCTAACCGTAAAGATTTGTTAGATAACAGGCACAAAACCCTGATATCGGAAATGGCCGATGAGAGTTACTCACTTTTTATGGCATTGCGAGAGCATCCGTTGTTTTTAGAATACCTTGAAAAGTTTAGTCCGCTCAAATTACTATCAAAAATAAATATCAGCAGCAGGCCAACCAAGCGTGGCGGCGGCGGGCCAATGAAACTGGAAGACCTGCGAGCCATCAGTTTTGTAACCTCCTGGAGCCAGCTTAAACAAAGCATTCCGGGTTTTTACGGCGTAGGCACATCATTAAAAAAGATGAAGGACGAGGGTAAGTGGCAAGAAATTCAGGAGCTGTACCAAACATCGGGTTTCTTTAAAACCATGCTTGACAACTGTATGATGTCGATGTCAAAATCTGATTTCAGGGTTACCGCTTACCTCGAAAAAGACGAGAAGTTTGGCGAGTTCTGGAAAATGCTGAAGGAAGAGTTTGTACTTACCCGCGCCATGTTACTAGAGTTAACCGCCAGTACCGTACTGATGGAGGAATACCCCGTTGAACGTAAATCAATCGCCATCCGCGAAAAAATTGTATTGCCGCTGGTTATAATGCAGCATTACGCCCTGCAATGCTTAAATAATTGCGAGGACGAAGAACTAATCGAAATTTACCGCAAGCTGGTTATTAGAACGGTTTACGGGATAGTGAATGCGGGAAGAAATTTGGCATAGAAGCCCCTCTAAATCTCCCCTGAAGGAGAGACTTTAAAAACAAAACGGCGAGATTTTCAAAAAAGTCTCGCCGTTTTATTTTACATCATAAAAACTCATCTGCTAATTAAAAGTCTCCCCCTTCAGGGTAGATTTAGAGGGGGCTTACAAACCCGGCTCCATCCCGGTTGATATAGCAAACCTGTTCCATGCGTTTATGGCGATGATAGCAAGGATTACCTGTGCTATATAAGCTTCATCCAAAACCTTTGCAACAGCTTCATAGGTAGCATCAGATACATGATGTTGTATCAGGGTTACCTCTTCGGTTAAAGCAAGGATTGCCCTTTCTTCTTCAGTAAAAAATGGTGTTTCGCGCCAGGCGTTCAGGGCATAAATACGTTGCTCGGTTTCGCCGGCTTTGCGGGCGTCTTTGGTATGCATGTCTATACAAAAAGCACAGCCGTTTATTTGCGATGCGCGGATTTTGATCAGCTCGCGGTGGGTTTTGCTTACTATGCCTTTAGCAACGTATTGATCAAGGTTTAATAATATTTTGTAGGCTTCCGGGTCGGTTTTACCGATACTTACTTTTGTTTTCATTTTGTGTTGTTTTAATACCCCAAAGGTGGCAACAAAACAGGCCTCAAAAAATGAATCAAGATTAAGAAAATACAGAATAGCTAAACTTTTTTCGCCCTTATTTTACTCATAAACTGCGGAGTAAAACCCAGGTACGACGCCAGCATATATTGAGGCACACGCTGCATAAATGCCGGGAACAGGCTGCTGAAGTGGCGATAGCGTTCCTCGTCGCTCATGCCGTAAATGTATTTGATACGTGTTTGGGTTGCGCTAAAAGCCCGTTGTTGTACTATCCTGAAGTAACGTTCCAGTTTAGGCACAGTTTCAAAAAGCTCCTCCTGTTTGTTTTTGCTGATGCTGATAACTTCCGTGTTCTCAATCGCCTGGATATAGTAGTAGGAAGGGCGGCCGCTTTCCAAACTGTCAAAATCGGTCATCCACCAATTTTCAATGGCAAACAAGGTAGTTTGTTCATTCAGTTTTTTATTGATGAAATACAGGCGCAGGCAACCCTTGCTTACAAAAAAAAGCTCTTTACAAACACGTTCCGGTTCCAGCAGGAATGTTTTTTTCTTAACCACTTTTACAGTTACCGATGTATTAATCAGCTGTTCCTCATCCGCGGTAAGCTGAACAAATTTTTTAATATGGTTTGTAAGGGTAGATTGCACATACAATTATACAGGTTAATAGTTGATTACAAAAGGGATGACAAAGACTTCCGAAGTTTAACTCGATAATATTGTTTTTGGCTCGTTGAGGGCTTCGCCGTTTTAAAACTTCGGAAGTCTGGCAGAGAAATATGTTGTTCATTTCCCATTCCCGCGATCTGTGTCCTCACAAACCGCTATCCGATTGCCCGTTGGTTTGAGCAGGTTGCTCCGAATATATACAGGGTAGATGCCTGGGAGGACACAGGCATCGGCAAATGGTAATAGGTTGTTTTTGCTTCCCGCGGTATGTGTCCTCACAGACCACTATTCCAATGCCTATCGTTTGAAATTATTTTTCCAGGTATCCTTTCAACGATATGCCAGTAATATGTGTCCAGCCGGCCACAAAGTTTTCGCGTTTGAATGATGGTATATTGGGGAAGGTTTCCAAGCCTGTATGCGTAAGTTTAAGGCGGGTTCCGTCGCCTTCGGGGAATAACTCCCAGGTTACTTCCGAATAGCCTTCATAGCCATCGTATGTCCAACTGTGGGTAATTTTGCTGCCGTCAACCACCTCGGTAACCTTACACTTGTGTAAAAACTCCTTGGTGCCGTCGCCGCCTGTAAATTCAAACTCAAAGCCAACTACGGGTTTAAAATCGGCTAATTTAAAATACCAATCCGCCATTTTATTAACATCGGTAATAGCTGCCCAAACATTGCTGATGGGGGCTTTGTAAATGCGCTCAATTACAAARGGTTCTGTGTTCATAGCTTTTTAATTTTTGTTTATATCGATG
The DNA here is from genome assembly GCF_056401935.1 of Mucilaginibacter sp. P4_D1. Lineage (NCBI taxonomy): Bacteria > Pseudomonadati > Bacteroidota > Sphingobacteriia > Sphingobacteriales > Sphingobacteriaceae > Mucilaginibacter > Mucilaginibacter sp. P4_D1. The sequence goes on along the minus strand of NZ_JBFUIJ010000005.1, from coordinate 88,351 downwards.
GTGTATTTTGTTCGTTGGTTAAAAATGCGTCAAGGGCATCCAGCTTGTTTGTCCAAAAACGACGGTACTGTTCGGCCCAGTCGGTAACTTCTTTCAATTGCTTCAGGTCGGCCCTGCAGTAGCGTTCGCGGCCTTGTTGCTTAATCACCAGTAAGCCGCATTGCGTCAATATTTTGATGTGTTTGGATACCGCGGGTCGGCTCATGTCAAAGTTATCGGCCACAGCGTTCAGGTTCATGCTTTGGTGGGCAATCAGGTTAATGATCTCGCGGCGTGTAGGATCGGCAATGGCTTTAAAAACGTCTCGGTGCATATGTTAAAAACGGCTATATGAAACCATTTGGTTACAAATATATATGAAACCAAATGGTTACGCAAGAGTTGGCTGAAAAAAAATGTTATGACGATTTTTTTCGGAGTATTACCGCATTATAAAAAAGCTATATATAACTCTTGATAATACCGGGGAACCATCAATGTTAATTGAATTCCGATGTTAAAATCGAGTTTGGATTACTATCACCACCGAAGGTGCATAACAGGTTAGCTATAGGGCGTCGGGAGGGGTTTCGAGAGGAGTGCAACTGTGCATCAACGGTATATGAAAAGGTAGGTTATGAAAATATAAATTATTGATTATTAAATAATTGAAAATTTAAAACAACTATTTGTCAGACGGGTTTTTCTTTTTGTTCAATAGCATATCTATCATTTTGGCCAAACGTTCGTCGCGGGTTTTTTCCTGTTTGGCGGTTAGTATCCAAAGCACATATTCTTTTTTGTTACTGTATGATAGCTGCTGGTACCAGGCCATTGCCGGGGAATGTTGTTCAATGGCGCTTTTTATATAATCGGGTAGGGTAACAATCTTATTATCAACATCAATATAGGCGCTGTGCTCATTGTTGCGAATGCCATCATTGCGTCCTTCGGATACTTTTACCTTATCCTGCGGGCGAAAACGCAGGGCAGTCCACGTTTCATTTATTGCGGCAGATGCTACCGGGCGCAAGCCATAAACGGACGGTTCGTTCCAGCTGCTCATCATCTCTAGGTCGGCGGGGATTTTAGAAGTCTTTTTGGGATAGATGATCCAGAAAACAGCGTCATCATTTAGTACAGGGGCAATTGCTTTAAGTTCGGATGCCAGTTCCTGGCTGTTGGTTACAAATAAAAGTATCCCGTTAAAATTTCCGGTTGTATTGAAAGCAATTTCGACATCACTGGGCAGCGGCAGTAAGCTATCCAGGAAATTAGCCGGTGAATTATGCAATAACCAACGCGAATTGGGTTTTATCTGGAGCTTTTTGGATAGAGGATTCATGATTAGTATCAAGTAGTTAGTATCAAGTATCAAGATAAAAGAACTGTTGTTACAAACTTAAAAGAAAACCATGAATCATGGTCTATGAACGAATAGCCAGCTTGGCAAAAAAATCCCACAGCACAATACCAGCTGATACTACGATATTGAACGAATGTTTTGTGCCAAACTGGGGGATTTCGATACAGGCGTCTATGGTTTGCATAACCTCGTCGCTTACGCCGTTTACTTCGTTGCCAAATATGAGGGCATACTTTTGTGTGGCATCGGGGGCGAATTCATTGAGCATGGTGCTGTTTTCTGCCTGCTCAATGGCAATAATAAGGTAGCCTTCGCTACGCAATTTTTCAATAGCTTGCAGCGGGGTTTCGTAATAAGTCCAGTTTACGGATAGGGTGGCACCCAGGGCAGTTTTTTCAATTTCGCGGTGCGGGGGCTGGGCGGTGATGCCGCAAAGACAAATTTGCTCAACAGCAAAACCATCTGAAGTACGAAAGATGGAGCCGATATTGTGCATGCTACGCACATTATCCAACACTACGGCAACCGGCAGTTTGGCTTGTTCTTTAAATTCATCAACCGAAGCCCGGTTTAGCTCATCTAATTTTAATTTGCGAATCTCCATGGTGGTTCATTAGTTCCTTGGTTCATTAGTTCATTGGTCTTTTATGACGGGTTAATGAACTAATGAACCATTGGAGCGCAAAAGTATCGATTAATAGCTTAAATAACCACTTCGTTTAGCAAGCCCACGCCATTGCCTATTAATGAGCTATATACCGATGGTGCGTAACCTATTTTGCGGGTATAGTATTCGGTAACGCCTTTGCTATAGTCTTCAAAGGCATCGCCTTTTACTAAGGCTATTGCACAGCCGCCAAAGCCTGCGCCTGTCATGCGGGCTCCGGCTACATTGGGATTGGTTTTACTGTATTCGGCAACGGTATCCAGTTCAATACCGCTTACCTCGTATAAATCGCGCAGCGAATCGTGGGAGGCATACATCAGGCGGCCAAATTCATCCAGGTTGTTGCCGGCTAATGCTTTGGCTGCAAGTTTTACCCGGTCGTTTTCTTCAATAACGTGTTTGGCGCGTTTAAGTACGGTAGGGTTGGTAATAAGGTGCTGGTATTTGCCGAAGGTTTCGGCATCGATGTCGCATAAGTAGTTGATGTTCAATTCCTGCTGTAATGCTTTTAAAGCGGTTTGACACTCTTCTACGCGTTCATTGTATTTTGATTCGGCCAGTTTGCGGGGCTTGTTGGTATTGATGATGGCCAGCACGTATTCGCCCAGGTTACTGTCAACTGCTTCGTAATCAAGGGTGTCGCAGTTCAGCATCAGGGCTTTGTTTTTTTCGCCAAAGGCAACTGCAAACTGATCCATAATACCACAGTTTACGCCAATAAAGTTGTTCTCGACAGATTTGGACAGTTTAACCAAATCAAGTTTGCTGTAACCGCTATTAAAAATATCATTCAATGCGAAAGAAGTTACCACCTCGATAGAGGCCGACGATGACAGGCCCGAACCGATGGGGATATCACCATAAAAAAGCATGTCAAGGCCTTGTAAATCATGGCCTTCCTGTATAAAGCTGTTGATTACACCAATTGGGAAATTAAACCAGGTTTCGCCCACTTTTTCGTAGGATGCCTGTAAAGGGGTATCTTGTTGCTCGCTAAAATTTAAACTTCTGAAACGGAAAACCCCATCCTCATTGGGCGACGTTAACAGGTAAGTACCAAAAGTGATGGCACAGGGCATAACCAGGCCCCCGTTATAGTCGATATGCTCGCCGATAAGATTTACACGCCCTGGTGAAAAATAGGCGTTGTCGGCTTCTTTATTAAAGATGTTGATAAATTCCTGGTGCAGATTATTCTTCATTATTAGGTTATATTACAATTGGGAAACAAATATTGTAAAAATTGTCAAGTTTACATTTATAAATTTAAATTAATTTCAAAAAACATCAAATTTTTATTAGGAATATTGAGGTTTCTGCTGGATTTTTAATTTTATAGCTTTACATCCGGCAAAAACACAAACCAACCTAATCAGTTGATTTTACCAAAATTTAAAACTTATGAAACAATACCTGGTTACCGGTTACGATTATACCGACGAAGGCGCCCCTGAACGCCGCATGAATGTACGCCCACATCACCTTGATGGGGTAAAGGAGCTTAAAGCAAACGGCAATTTTATTGCCGCCGCAGCCTTCTTGAACGACGAGGGCAATATGATAGGCTCGGTAATGATGCTACAATTTGAATCGGAAGAGCAATTAGATGCCTGGAAACTGGCCGAGCCTTACGTAACCCAAAACGTTTGGGAATCTGTAGATGTGAAACCTATTAAAGTAGCGGTTATTTAGGTAGTATCAAGTAGTAAGTATCAAGTAGTAAGACCGCTGCAACGCGCAGCTAATTTAAATATCTTCATCTGAACGTGAAAATCTTGATACTTGATACTTACTACTTAATACTAAGAACTATTCCCTTCCCACTCTCCAGCGGTTCATTTGCCAGTAGCCATCGGTATCTTTAGTGTAAAATGCGGTGTAGCCAATGCCCATCATGTTAAAATCGAACGCAAATTCGGTTACTGCAGGGTCATCGGGTAAAAAATTGGGGAGTACGCTATCGGCAACTAAAGCTATTTGTTCGCTTAGTTCATCTTTATCGTTTTTAACAACTTTAATTTCGGTGCTTTTGATATAATCTTCCAGATTTTTAAACTGGTAATCGGGTATGGGGGCAAATTCGTCCTTAAGTTTGCGGGCGCCGGTAAATGCATCAGCAAGGCTTTGCTGTTTATAAGCTTCCATGGCTTTTAGTAAATCGGGAGCTGATATTTCGGGCACACCATCGGCGCTGGTGGTGTAAAAGCTGTTTAGTATTTCTTCTTTAGTTTTCATGTGCAGGGTATCACTTTAATACAAAACAAAAGGATGCGGTAAAATTAACCACATCCTTTTGCTTTTAGCCTTAAATAGCAAATTAATTACAATTCGCCAAGGCTGTTCAGCACATCCATATCATCTTCAGATAATTGAATGTCGGCTGTTTTCATGTTTTCTTCCAAATGTTTTACGCTGGAGGTACCTGGGATGAGCAATATATTTGGCGAATGGTGCAGTAACCAGCTTAAAGCAACCTGGTGAATGGTTGCGCCATGTTTATCGGCCACGCGTTGCAATATCTCTTCGCCTTTTACATTACCGCCGCCAAGCGGAAACCAAGGGATAAAGGCGATATTATGTTCGCGTGTGTACTCCAGCTCGGCCTCCCATTTGCGGTTATCAACGCTGTACATGTTTTGTACCGATACCACTTCAAAAAATTGTTGTGCCAGTTTTATATCCTGCACACTTACCTCAGATAAGCCGATGTGTTTAATTTTGCCGTCCTGCTGCGCTTTTTGCAACACCTCAAATGATTTTTCGGCCGGCACTTTCGGGTCAATGCGGTGCAGTTGGTACAGGTCAATCCTTTGCAGTTTAAGGCGCTTAAGGCTTCCTTCAAGGGCCTGCGTTAAATGTGCAGGCGATGAATCAATTGGCCATTCATTTGGGCCTGTACGCAACAACCCGCCTTTTGTTCCAATAACCAGGTCGGCGGGGTAGGGTACAAGTGCTTCGGCGATTAACTCCTCCGAAATAAAGGGCCCGTAGCTATCGGCCGTATCGATAAAATTTACGCCAAGTTCAACCGCGCGTTTTAGCACCCGGATGCACTCTTTTTTATCATTGGGTGGCCCCCAAATACCAGCGCCTGTAATGCGCATAGCGCCATATCCCAATCGGTTTATTTTGAAATCGCCCCCTAAACTGAAAGTTTTTTCAAATGAACTTGTTGTAGTTGCCATATTGTTATTGTTGATTATAAGTTGAACTCAATTATGCCCTTATTGTTTGAGTTTTGAGTTTTGAGTTGGCATTATGTTAAATTAAGAATCTTTATCCGAGAAAACCTTGTTCAGACTAAAAAGGTAGCGATTTAATGCAACAGTCTTGATACTTGATACTCGCTACTTGATACTAAACGATACTCGCTACTTGCTACTAAAAAAGCTATCTTTCCATAAAAAATCAACCTTCATGACCGATCAGAATTTTACCAATCACAGGCGTTTAGCACCAGGTTATCATTATGTATTAACGCTTTTGCTTTTAGTCGGTGTTGTATCAGCTATAGTAAATGTAGTATTGCAATGGGGCACCAGCGGACTAATGGCCTCGCTGCTGATATTGCTATTATTTATCTGTTTGCTTTTTGTTTTTATTATGATGCGCACTTTCCCGTTAAAGGCGCAAGACAGGGCCATACGCGCCGAAGAAAGCCTGCGTTATTTTATGCTTACACGCCAGCCGTTAAGCAGAAAACTTAGTATAGGCCAGATAGCTGCGCTTCGTTTTGCAGCCGATGAGGAAATGGTTCAGCTTGTTGAAAAAACACTGGCAGATAACCTTAAACCCGACGAGATTAAAAAAGCCATCCAAACCTGGAGGGCCGATCATCATAGGGTATAAGTTTAAACTCTAAATCCCAAATTCTAACCTCCAAATCCTAAATTCTAAAACCCAAATTCGAAGATTGGGAGTCGGGATATTAAAAGACTGAATTTAGAATTCAGATTTTAGGATTTAGAGTTTGGGTTTTGGGATTTAGAATTTAGAATTTTCATCCCCTTACCTCCAGGCTCCCAAAATAGCGCCCATAAGCGTTAGTGATACCAAACTGTAGCCGCCATTAATAAATATCAGCCGCCAGCTTTTAAGTTCAAACAGGCTCATGGTGGCAATGGCGCTAAATGTCCAGATGCCGGCAAGGGCGCCTGCTGTTGTGCCCCAGGCCAGGTCTGTTTTTGCATCGGCTAAAAAAGCTGCCAGGTTTGCGGCCATGATGAGTGAAAAAATGGCGGTCATTCCAAAAATTTTGAGTTTGTTACCGGCCTTTAAGTCGGCCTCATTGAGTTTGTTATCGGCTACCCAGGCTTTGGCAAACATTATTGGCGAATACCAGATGCCGCCTACTAAAAATGAGGAGAGAGCAGCCACCACAACGGCAGCCCAGTTGATTAATTGGGGATTCATAATGATAAGTTTATGTGTGATTTACGTGTGATTAAAGTTATCTGTTTTTGGATCAAAGAACAAAGCTTTTTTGCGGAATAAGGTGCGTTGATTTTAGGATTTGGATTGGACGAGGCATGGTGGATTTATTTCGGTAGCCAACCTGCAAGGTCTGCGATATAAGCGGTGAATTCTGTGGAGTGAATCCTGAAGCGAGCTACCTATGATAACTTCCGTTTTCGAAGTGTGCAGGCGTGTCACACTGAGCCTGTCGAAGGGTCGTGCGGAGAGGCCTTTGCCCACTATGCTTCGACAGGCTCAGCATGACAACGCTCTTTGGTATGTCATTTCCCCTTCAGAATTTTGTGGGATTTTACCACTCCCTATGACTAATTTGGTTTTACACAAACATCGGCTTTGAACGCGGGCCACGACTCACCCCGGCTGCGCTGGCCGACCCTCTCTCCGGCTGCGCCGCAAAGAGGGTGAAGGCCATTCTTTCATTTTTACAGTTTCTTTTTTCGCCCCTCTATGCGCGAAGCGGAGAGAGGGGCAGACGGGCGTAGCTTGGTCGGGGTGAGTCGACTCGCCGTCATATAAACCTACTTTACATTAAAATGTATTACCTGCCTGCCTAAATTACCATCGCCATCAAGGCCTTCAATAATGGCCCGGTATGAGCCGCGTGCGTCGCTGTTGTAAAAGTTAAAGGTGGCTACGCCATTTTTATCGGTAATTACCTTAGGGTTCCAGTATATGGTGTTTCGGAGGTCGAGGCCTATTACGCTGCTTTTGCCAACTTCGTATTTAGGTACGTAAAAATCTTTTGCCTTGCTATAGCCTTGTACCGCAAACGTAATTACGTTTTGTTTGGGTATCAAGGCCATTAATTGCGACAGTGAAATTTTTTGAGTTTTAATCACTTTTTTGTGGATGATCATAACACCTTTTGTACCGTTTACCCGGTTTATGCCGCTTAAGCCATCGTTCAAAAATATCTCTACCGATTCCACATCATCGCCGCTCATTGATCCCAGGTTGCTAACATCTATCTGGGCGCTGTTGATGTAAATTTGTACGGGCGTTGTTTTGTTGCCCTGGTTATAATCGCGGGTTACATAAAAGTTATTATCGGCATAAGTTAAGCCAAGCGCCATGGTGCTTAAGCAATTAATCAATATAGGGCAGCCTTTAAGCTGGTCGGGGTTTATTTCATGATCGGCCTGTGGGCTTAAGCCTGCAAATGTGCCATAATCGGAGTGGCTGGCTTTTTTAACAACGGCTTTCGCTTTAATTACTACCTCTTTAAGCACCCTCGAACTTTGATATTGTTTATGGCTGTTTTCCAGGTAGGGGCGGATAACGCTATCGATATTCACAATTTCGTCGGCTACATTGGGGTTTTTGTTTACCTTTTGATAAAGTTCGCCGTTAACATTTATCACCATGTTTCTGCCGTTGGGGTTGTTGCGGGCACTCAAGGTGATTTTTGAAGTATCTCTTACCATTACATCCGAAAATTTGAAGTTGCCTGTCATATCGGTGAGGGTTTCGGCCGAAAAATTATTATCGGGTACAATCAGGCGTACGCTGCCCTTGCTAACCGGCAGCCCGGTATTGGTGCGTAATATACCCGATACTTCGATGCCCTGCTCAGGTGCTGTATAAATAGGCGGGTTTTTATCGGCCAGGATGTCCTCATAATTAAAACGGGTATACCCTTGGGTAAGCATCAAAACATCAAGATTATCTGATTTTTCCTGGTCGGGTTTATTAAAATAGTAATTGGGTTTTTCGATGTATCCTTTAAGATCAGATGTAAGCAGGATGTAACTTAATATGGTTTGCTCGTTATTTTCTTCGGATGGGATGGTGGCATCATCCAAAACGGCTACCGAAAAGCTGCCTATTACCGGGGCAGTTTTGTTAAGCGCCGTTACCGACATTTTTACATTTTGCCGAACAGTATATGATGGCTTATCGGTTTTTAAATTAAGGCTCAGCTGATCGTTATGCTGAATAAATACCAGGCGTTGGCATAGCGCGTAGCCGCCCGATGAAAACAACGTGATTTGCAATATACCGGTAGGGAATTTTGCTTTTGGGATAGCTGCCGAATAGCTTAGATCTTTTAACACGGTAGAGGCTGCGTAGTATATAACACCCCCGCTTTGCGCTACAAGATAAAAGCTTTTGTTTTGCTTGCGCTGCAAAAACACATCGTTGGCTGCTATTTTTATGTTAAGATTATCGGCGTCGCTGTTATTAACGGTAAGGCCTATGCCCATGCTTTGCACCCTTGGTAACTTGTATACTGCCGATGAGCCATTGGGAAAGGTAACAGTGGCGGTGTATAACTTACCACTCTCGGGCGTCATGGCAAATACACCCATCCCCAGGTGGGCCGATGTAAATGTGGCCACCTCGGTGCCGGCATCATCGGTTATTTTGCCTTTAATATCGGCTCCCAGGCCCTTGGCGTTGATAGCCTTAAATGCTATTTTGGTGCGCACGCCATTGGTTAACTGGCCACTTTCGGGAAAAAATTGTACATCGAAATTGGTTATAGATCCTGTTAGCGGAAATGTGTTGGTAATAAAATTGCGGTCGCCCATATCAATAGCCGTTACCAGCGATCCTGAAGTAAGGGTTGGTGCGTCATTTTCCGGTAGTTCAACCAATAAGTTACCTTTGGCATCGGTAGTGCCTTTGCCTTTGGCTATGGCGTCGCCGTTGCGTACCAATTGCCAGCTTACTTTTTTATCGGCATAAGGCGCACTTGTAGGGTCTTTATAAACAATATTGGCGTTGAGCTTAATCATGCCACCCTTTTTGCCCGAACTTTTGTAGCTGATAAAGGTATTTACCTTATTATCAATAGCGTTACCAATGTTTATGGTACGGTCATAAAAATACTCGGCATCAAAATTACGCATCCAGTTGGTGTATGCCCTTATGCGGTAGGTGCCCTGTTTAATTGTTTCGCCATCCAGCGTAATGTTTCCGTTGGCAAAGCCGCTTTTTAACGGTAATCGCAAGCCTGCTATCACCGAATCCTGGCTGTTAAGCAAATCCACATAAACAATGCCGCTTAAGGCCGAAGGCTGGTGCTTCTCCACCGTTACATAAGCTTTAAGCCATATGGTATCGCCGGCGGCATAATAAGGCTTATCCAGGTGCAGGTAAACTTTTTCTATCGGAAAGGAGGTGGAATACTTTGCGGTTTTTTCGATAACGGAATTAATAGGGATGCTATCCTGCTGGGCCATTGCGGCTAAGCCAAAAGATAAAAACAGCGATGCTACGAGTAAAAATTTTCTTGATATCATTAATATAATATAAAGCGGCTAACGGGGCTAATATAAACATTTAGGGCTGTTGCATACCGGGCGCACACAGCATTTAACATTTTTTTACAAACTGGCAGGATTTGAACTGTGTTTTACAATGAACGCTTAAAATTAAGCTGCATTGTTTTGCATGGCGAAAGTTAAAGCCATTTGGCAGCATAGCACTGAAAATAACACTATTGTTACTTTTTGTAGTGAAAAATGGCTGTAGCGGAATATTATCAATGTCGTCGGGTTAACGAATGGAAATTGATTTAAATATCGAACACCGAATGTCCAATATCGAATAATGAAAGTTGAATTTCGATGTTCGGTGTTCAATATTCATCATTCGATATTATTTATACTCCTGTTGTTTTTTAAACCCAGGCTATTTGGCAGGTGCCACTTTGCCTTCAACATGTACAGATATCATGCTTGAATGTACAATACCCAGCGTAGAGCCTGGCTTTACATTGAGATATAACTTAAAATAGCTATCCATAATACCACTGGCCATCCTGTTGTAGGTCTGGGCAAATTCGGGACCGCTTATGGCAAGATCAATAAGGGGGATGCCGTAATGCATGCCGCCCTTATCATCAATATACATGGTGAATGAATAATAAAAATCCTTGTACGCTTTGTTGATCACGATATCGTAAGTAGGGTCGAGGTAGTCGTCGGACGGGTCGAAATTGTTTTCGATAGTGGGTTTTGTAGTGCGGCGGCTTACTGCTACCTGTGGGCTGCGGCTTGTAATTTGGGCGGGTTGCCGTGCCGAAAACTGTTTTTTATAATCGGCATTTGCTTTTGCCGCCAGCGAACGGATAAACAAAGTATCCTGCCGGCTGGGGTGCCTTAGTATTGATGTATCGGTATGCAATACATTTTTCACGTAGTTATCGGCATAAAAGGTCATGTACACTTTGGTGCCTTTGATGTCAAGCGAATCGCCTTTTTGCTTAATAATTTCAAGGATAAGACTGTCTTTGGTCATTTTTTGCACCTTTAGCCAGGAGCGTGCGGCATTAAAAATAGAATCGTATCCGCGGGTAAGCGGAAAGTTGATGAACGCTTTTTTGGTAGGGCTGTAAATACTCACCGAATCGTCCGATTCAAATTTAAGCTTCCACTGCGGCTCCAGCTGGTAGCCATATTCGTTAAACGATAGCCCGTTTTTTTGCCTGCGTTTTACTTCAGAATAGTTGATGCCGTTGTAAGGCTTAAAATCTATTAATTCTTTTTTTTTATTACCCGGGCCGCCGCAACCCATTTGTGCAAGCGAGATGAAAGTAAAGAGTATAAAACCAGCCAGTTTTATTGTTTTTATATTGATAGATAGCATACGCCTTAAAGATATATATAATTCAATAAACAGCTAAAACGGACTTTTGGATTTTGAAGGTTTGAGTTTCGGACGAAATATTTCTTCCCATTTATTTCAAAATGGTTTACCAATGAACGAATAAAGCACTGAACTGATGAAATTAACTACTCGCTTTTAAGGCTTTTTATGGGATTGGCTATTGCTGCTTTGACAGTTTGGAAGCTTGACGTAATGACGGCTACAATAAGCATCCCGCCGCCGCTCTCGGCAAATATCCACCAGCTAATGGGAGTGCGGTCGGCAAAGCTTTGCATCCATTTGTTCATGGCCAGCAAGGTTATTGGCGTTACCAAGACAAACGCAAGCAATATTAGCAGTACCAGTTCCCTTGAAAGTAAAGCCACTATCTGGCCAACCGAGGCACCTACAACCTTGCGGATACCAATTTCTTTAGTGCGTTGGTTTGTGGTGTAAATGGTAAGGCCCAAAAGGCCCAGGCAGCTAATGAGAATAGATAATGCGGTTGCCCAGCTAAGCAGGGTAGAGGTGCGTTGCTCGCTTTCATAAAAACGGGCGATATTTTCATCAAAAAAATGGTAATTGAAGTCCTGTTCGGGGTAGGTTTGTTTCCATGCGCTATGCATGGCTGTTATGGCTTTTTCCCAATCGCCGGGGGCGGCTTGCGGGTTTAAGGCAATGTGAAAAATACGGTTAAAATACTGTCCGGGTTGTATAAGCAATATAACTGGCTTAATGGCATCATGTAGTGACGATTGGTAAAAGTCAGAAAGCACGCCAACTACCTGGCGGTGGTCGCCATGAAAGGATATAGCTTTTCCAATTGCCCCTGCCGGGTTTTTAAAGCCAATAACTTTGGCATAAGTTTCATTGATGATCAAGCCGCTCAATGTATCGCGTTGTTCCAGCGTTCGGCCTTTTAATAACTTTAAGTGATATATTTGGGTGTAGTTTTCATCTCCAAACTTAGGTAATACATCTGTTTTAATTTCTTTTTTACCATCGTTGTAGGTGGCCTGCTCCATATCTGTATAATTGGATGCAGGTGCATCTATACCCATGCTTAACTGTTTAACCTGCGGAATTGCCATTAATTTATCCCTGAAAAGATATTGAACCTGAATCGACCGGTTTTGCCATGGAGTTTCAATAATCAGGATAGCATCTTTTTTGTACCCGAGGTTTTTATTTAGCGCGTAGTATACTTGTTTGCTCACCAAAACTGTTACCATTACAAAAAACTGAGCTATAACAAACTGGGTAACGGTTAGTGTTTTACGTAAAAAAGAGTTCGTGTTTTGTGAGTTATCGTTACCCGATTGGTTTTTAAGTACCTGTAGGGTTTTGTATCCAGACAGTACTTTGGCTGGGTAAAAGCCTGCAAGCAAGCTTACCACCACAGTTAAACAAAGCAAAAACAGGATAATGTCCGGATGGGTAAAATCGACCTTAAGCCCTGCCGGTGTAAAGCCCGAAAATGCTTTTAACAAAACAGGACTAACTACGGCTGATATCATAACAGCCAATACTGTGATGCAAAAGGTTTCTAAAATAAACTGGAATACCAGTTGCTTACGGCTACTGCCCAATGTTTTGCGGATGCCTATTTCTTTTGCCCGTTGGGTAGCCTGTGCTGTTGTTAGGTTGATGAAATTGATGCAACCTAACAAAAGTAACATAGTGGAAATTGCTATTAAACCATATAAAGTTGACTTATTGGATGTTGGCCGGTTATAAAATATACCGTACCGACTATCAAAATGCATATCGCCAAGTGGCTGTAAGTGCAACTGGTAAGATGAACGATTAAATTGCTTATCGGCAGTAGTATGTACCTTTAATATTGCATTTAGCTGTTTTTCGATCGATGTAGGATTTACACCTGATGCTGTTTTTATAAAATACTGGTCCCAGGCTAAATTTGTATTGGGGTACCAATCGGTAATTTTATATTGCAGGGTTTTGACTGCCTTAAAAGTGTGATATGAAATAAAATCATGAAAGGCTAGATCTGTGTTGCCGACAGGTTGCTCAACAATGCCAGTAACCACGGAAGTTTGCTGATCATAGTGCCTGTCGTAAATAATTGTTTTACCCACCACTTCGGCAGGCGAAAGGTTGGGAAAATATAGTTTGGCCCTGGCCGTTGTTAATACCACCTGGTTAATTCCGGTTAAAGCCGTTTGGGCCGAGCCGGCAAGCCAGTGATAGTTGAACATATTAAAATAACGTTCATCGGCATAAATCATATCGTCCTGCTCTTTGTAACGCGTGCCGGCGGTTTGGCTGTTGGGGATTACGACATCAAGGTGCGCTATGGTTTCAAAGGGGGCAGCGTTTTCTATCCCAGTTGCTTCTTTTTTTGCAGCATCGGCCAATGGTACAGGCGATGCGCTGCTGTAAGATAAATTGCCATTCAATGTATAAATGGTTACAACGCGATAAATGCGGTCGCCGTCCTCATGAAATTTATCAAAAGTAAAATCAAAATGTACTATGAGGTATATAACCAGTGCGGCGCTTATGCCTACAGATAAGCCGATGATGTTGATGAGCGTGAAAAGTTTATGACGCCAGAAATTCCGGACAGCTGATTTGAGGTAAGTTTTTATCATGGCTGTTAACTGATTATAGGTTTGATGGTTAACGCTAAATTAAAGGGTTTATTGGACGTCTGTCATTAAATTCCTGTTATTCCCTGCACATGAATGTTAATTTCGCTGGTATGCAGCATATTCAATGTTTTGCCCGGTGTAACTTTGAGGTAATGTTTTAAATAGCTGTTCATGACGGCGGTAGATTGCCGTATGTAGTTGTCCTTTAAGGATTGGCCAAGAAAGGGGATGAGCGGCTGATTATAATGCATTTGCCCATCCGAATCAATATACACGCTGAATGAATAGTAAAAATCAGCATAAGCTTTGCTGATAGCAACATCAAAGGTTGGGTTCATATAATCATCAGATGTATCGAAGTGATTAAGCAGATCGCCCTCTGCAACCCATTTTTTTACCTTAACCCGAGGGCTTGTACTGGTTAAAAAAGCAGGCTGCCGGGCTGCAAATGCTTTGGTGTAGTCTTTGTTAGCCGCATCGGATAACGCCCTGATGAAGAGCGAGTCTTTGCGATTGGGTCTTTTTAACATCGTGGTATCGGTGTGCAAGCTATTTTTAATGTAATCATCGGCATAAAAGGTCATATACAATTTTTCCCCGCGGGTATCAACGGTATCGCCATAGGAGTTAATCATTTCCAGTTTCAGGCTATCCCGGTTCATTGCTTTTACTTTGAGCCAGGTACGCGCGGTATTAAAAATGGAATCGTAGCCCCGTGTTAACGGAAAGTTGATGAATTTTCCCTTTGTTGGGCTATAGATACTTGCCGAATCGTTGGATACAAAGTTGATACGCCATTGAGGCTCCATCTGGTAACCATAGTTTGTGAACGAAAGCCCGTTTGCTGTAAGTCGCGAAATTTCGGAATAAGCTACTCCCCATACAGGTTTAAATGATATCAGGTCTTTTTCGCCGTTATGTTTAACAACAGGAGGCTGTTTACAGGCAAGGTCAAAGAATATTAAAAGTGTTAGCAGTAATACAGGTAGCTTGGTTTTTGTTATCATCAGGTAAAGGATTTGGTTTTAAATATAGGTTATTGATTTAATAAAATAATATTTGCCCGCGGTTAAGCTAAAAGCAGAAGGCGCAAAGCCTAAAGCTAAGCCCCGTTAACAGTTAAATTAATGCATAGACTGTTTATAGTATATGATAATTTAAAACCAATAGCCGGCAACATAGTTAAATATATAAAACGCAGATACATGGGAGTTGAAATAGAACGTAAATTTTTAGTTGACAACAATCAATGGCAGCAAATGCCAAAGCCAATAGGTACCTACTTTAGGCAAGGCTATATTTTAAGCGAACCAGGCAAAACTATCAGGGTGCGCGTAACACCTGATGAGGGTTTTATTACCATAAAAGGAGGTACTACCGGCTTAAGCAGGTTAGAGTATGAATATCCAATCCCTGCCGTTGATGGCGAAGAGCTGTTGGATAATTTTGCCATATCCGAGCTAAAAAAACGCAGGTATCGGATTGATGTTGGCGGCAAGGTGTGGGAAGTAGACGAGTTTTTAGGCGATAATAAAGGCCTGCTGGTTGCCGAAATTGAACTGGAAAGCGAAGACGAAAAATTTATCCTGCCACCATGGGTTACCACCGAGGTTAGCGGCGATGCAAGGTATTACAATTCAAATTTATCGGTAATGCCATTTAGCCAATGGTAGCAACATCAGGCGCACTCGGGCAAACCCAGTAAAATATCCGTGTCAGGATCGCCGCTGATGGTTTTAACATATTTGTTGCCTTTGGGGCAAAGGGCCGGTATCAGGCAGGTTTTATTGCCATGCTGGTCAATAATATAGGCTTCACCGTCCTCGTTCTTTATCCAGTCGTAAAGTTTAGCACGTTCGGTTATCCCTTTAACGTTTATTCGCTCGTTAATCCACTCCAGCGAATCAATTGCCACATACGGATTATCGTGCGGCGTTTCATCGGTTTTAATGCAAAGAATACGTACAGCCATGGTTAAAAACTTTAATTAATCAGGTGCGATAAAATTAAAGCAAAAAGAAAAATGCTGAAATAGGTGTTTTAACCCATTTGGGCGTACGTAGTTTTACTTAAGGCAAGCTACGCTACCTGTTGCAATTATCAGTGCTTAGCGCAAAATAAGTAAAGCGTGCCGGTATGGCTGCGGTGCCCTTTACAAAACCGCTTATGGCAAAAATACCGATGTACCGGGGCTGTATTTCAAAGTCCTGGCTTGCCACTTGCTTAAAGGCACCGTTGGGCCTAATACCACCGGCATACAGGAAACGGAAGGTTTTGCCATGCTTCTCGATGCGTAAAGCAGAGTTTTGAAGATTGTTAAGAATAACAGGGCTATTACGCGTGCTGTCGTTTAACAGCACAACCGGGGTATGCGCTATCTCTTCTGGTTTTCCAAAACCGTTGCCCAGGTAGGTAATAGCCTGCACCAATATTTCATGCGGCCGCCTATAGCCGCCAAAGTAATCATTATAGGCTAACGACAGGCGAATGCTTTTGCCGGTAAACGTTGTATCTTCCAGTAGCAAAATACCTGCCTGCTGCCATTCCTGCCGGGGGATAAAATTATCCAGGTGAATTTCGGCGGTAAAGCAATCAGCGCTTATCTTTCGAAGCAATAAATTTGATATGCCGGGTTTAGCATCGGGGCTGGGCCAGTTATCGCCATTAAGGGTAAATAAGGACAGTGCACCTGGTTTCTCGTTCTTTTTGTTCCAGTACAATGTTTTTTTTGCCTGCACAAACCAGCCATTATTGGCAATTGCTTTATCGCTTACATCCCTGAAGGTATCGGTAAATGACCGGGTTGCGGAACGCGGGTATATAAAAAGGGCTAAAATTAAAACTGTCGCCAGCCCTGCAAGCAACACTACAACTTTGCCGGTTGGCTTTATAGCGGTTTGTTGTTGCACCGTTTGCTGAAATTGTTTGCGGTACAGGAACCAATAAGGGTGATGACTTTCGTTGTTTTTGCGCTGAATTTCGGATATGCGTGGTGCTTTAAGTACGTAGCGGGCAAGGGTATCTAATGTAGCAGTTGATGGGTTTTCCTGCTTTGCCGCGTTGCCATCTAAAATAAATTCGAATAATTTTTAACACTCTTCCAGCCAATGGTGAGGCCTGTTTGTTCCTCCACATTATTACAGAAAATCTTGCTTTCTGTTTCGGGGATAATGTCGGTAAGATGCCGGCCAAAACATTTTTGGTAAGCTTCCTTAAATAATGCCGCGAAAACTGAAAAATCTGATGTTGTCATAAAGTGTTGATTTGTAATTTTTTGTAATTCCGGATTCAGAATTACGCCAAAATTACGCTGCAATTACGCCCTTCTAAAATACATCAAAACATCTTTACCAACAGGCCGCAAAAGGTGGTGTTTTTAAAAAGTCAATTTTATCAAATTTAGCACACAGTATCATGAAATTCAGATTGTTGTTCGTTTGTTGTGTTTTTTACAGCGGGGCGTTCGCGCAAATCCTCCAGTTGCATTACGACTTGCGGCACACGGTTGATCCCGACCGCAATCCCAAAAACTTTTGCTCATTGTATTTTGAGTATTTTAAAGCGCAGGATAGTACATCCGCTTTTTTTAAGTCGGGCGCATTTTTTTTAAAGGTACAAACAGATATGCGGGGGCAGCAGGGTAACATAGCTCAGTCGTTTATTCAGGCTTCGCAAAGCTTCAGGTTTTGGAAGCCTAAAATAAACATTGCAGTACAATACAGTGGCGGGCTTGGCGTAACCGAGCCAAAGCAATATAGCTATTACATTAATAATGCATTCTCCGTTGGCCCAACCTATGCCTTTACCTGGAAGGGGGCTTTTTTCAGCAACACCTTAAGTTATACTTATAATGCCATGAAAAAGGCAAGTAACGATTTGATGTATTCCTTTTACTGGGGCAAAGGCTTTTGGAACTACAAGGTTGAATTTGCCGGCGATTTTGAGTTATACACCCTCAGCAAAAATCAGGGCGACGCAGCTACCCAAAATCTAAGGGGTAAACGCCTTTGTTTTTTTGGCGAACCGCAGCTATGGTTCAACTTTAATAAAACTGTGGGCACCGGCACAAGGGCTTTGTTATACTACCATGTAACTACTACCGATAACGTTTTCCAGCTTTACCCAACTGTGGCACTTAGGTTTAAGCTTTAAAAAACACGGGCTGTTAAACTACAAAAGCCCTGGTTTAAGCATAACTCAAACCAGGGCTTTTGCGGTTAATAAAATATTAAGCCCAACCAGTACCTTTTTTAGCGTTACCATTGGCAATATGCTCTTCGGCAGTGGCTTTGCCCATGATAGCAGCCATTTTGTTACCTGCACCATCCGTACCGGTAGCAATGTACCTTCCAGATTTAATGTCGATCACAGGATCAACCATTGGTACATTCTTAGTTTTGGTTTTCACTGAATACGCGGTAATTCCGCTTCCTTTTTCTGTTGCCATGATAAGTTCTTTTTGTTTAATTTAAGTTAACCTCATTAATGCCAAATTGTTTTCGGCTTACTCATAATTGGTTTTACAGTGTAAACATGCATTAAAAAATTTTAATTCAAAATAGTTAGCATAAATAATTTGTTAACACATTTAATGCATTGTTAATAAAAAATAGACTTGGCCGGTTTAATGACGTCTGTTAAGAAACTAAATATATTTAAAAGACAGTTTTAAGTAAACTGAACGTACTATTTCAACATTATGGCTTTGCGTTTTGCATTAACGCACTATTGAATTTAACAATGAGGCTGAAAAGGTCCCGGTACTTGTTTAACGGGAGTGTCGCGCTTATATCAAATACGTCATGGTAGGCTTTTATGCCACCCAGGGTGTAAATAAAAAATGCAGGCACGCCTTTTTCGGTAAATAAATAATGATCGCTATTGGCCGCTTTACCCCGTTTGGTCACTTTAACAAAGTAGTGATTATCGTTATTGATCTGCTCCATGGCGGCAAATTCATTTGGGTAAACGGTGGCGTTTACCACGGTTATTCCATCGATGCCGGTGCCGTTAAGATCAAGGTTTATTAAAAAGCGAACTTTTTTAAGGTCGATCAACGGATTTTCGGTAAAGTATTTTGAGCCAAGTAAACCAGCCTCCTCGCCCGAAAAGGCAATAAAAGCCATGGTATACGGCTGTGGATTGGCGGCATAGTATTTAGCCAGGCTTAGCATCTGGGTAAGTCCGCTGGCATTATCATTGGCCCCGGGGAAGTAAGTATTGCTGCCCATGCCGCCTAAATGATCGTAGTGGGCGGTAATTACGATGATAGAATCGGGCTTAACGGTACCCTTTACCACGCCACAAACATTTGCAGTTTTAAAATCAGGGATGAGTTGGTTTTCTATAGCTACGGTTAATGAAGCTGGTAACTGCTTCAGCGCTTTTTTATCAACCTGTATCACGGTAAAATCAAGCACCTTACCTTCAACAGACCAGGTGAGTTTATCTTCCAGCGATACAATAACCCTGTTTTGCCTGTCCACAAAATGCGTGCTGTCAGTTTGTTCCAGTTTGCCTGTGCCGGTAGCGCCCCGGCTGTCGGGACTTACAATGAACTCCTTGCCGGGCACAAGCTTAACCCCATTGATGGTAACATCCATTTTGCCGGGGAAAATATTAACCGGGTAGCTAAACTCCTGCAGGTAATTTTTGCCCGCCATTGGTTTTACACCATAGCTTTTAAACTGTACCGATATAAATGCTGCGGCCTTGTGCACGCCATCATGGGTATAACCACGCCCCCAAAAGTATGGCGAGGTAAGTGTATCTACCAGGTTACGGGCAAACAGGCTATCTTGCGCAAACGTGGTACCCCAGATGAAAAGGAGTAATAAGGTAAGTTTAAATTTCATTGCCTAAAATTATGTAATTTGTTTAATTTTTGCGGATGTACATCAATTGTCCAGGGAAATCGCATTTAAAAGTTGATCCGGAAGAAAGGTAGCTCCTAAGGAGCAAAAAAGGGGATTGCTCGTTTTTCTACAAACGGGTAGCCTCTACGAGGCAGCTTAAAAGTGTATTACTAAAAAGTTAACCATTTGTAGACGAAGAAGTTTAAACATGATTCACCTGATTAATTGCTCTGATAAAACTAACTTGCCAAAGTTATACAACGCCAACCACCAATGAACTAATGAACCAGTGAACCAATGAACCTAATACGGATAAATTATTACAATATATTAGGCATGCTTGCTGCTGCATGCCTGGCTATTGTTATTCCGTTTGAGTTGGTGCTAATATCTTACGCCACGCTTGGCCCACTGCATTATTTTACCGAAATATCGTGGCTAAATGGCAAACGATATTTTACCCTCAAAAAGTACGACCCTTTGTTTATTGCCGGGGTGGTGGTTATCTCTGTTTTGCTTAAACTGCCATATCCCTACGTTATTTACTACGCGTTTGGCCTGTCGTTCATATTGCTGGTAATTCCGGGAGCAATTATGCGCATTGTTGCTTTTGCGGTAATTATTGCGCTCGGCTATTTTTTACTCACCAATAATATACTGCGCACTATTTTTGGCTTGTATCTGCCTACGCTCATCCATGTTTATGTTTTTACCGGATCTTTTTTGCTGTTGGGGGCATTAAAAAACAAAGATTTTTCGGGCTACCTGGCATTTTTTACCTTTTTAATTTGCCCGGTATTGTTGTGCGTATTATTTACCGGTTTGCACAACGCCCCGGCGCAATGGGCCATGCGTAACTACGGGCATTTTGCAAATTTGAACACCACAACCCTGCGCAGTAAAACCATCGATTTGTACAATAACAAAACCAGTATTATACTCACCCGCTTTATTGCCTTTGCTTACACCTATCACTATATCAACTGGTTTGCCAAAACAAGCGTAATTAACTGGCACCGCATTACCATTACCCGCGCAACAATTATTGGTATTTTGTGGCTGGCATCGGTAGGCCTGTATTTTTACAATTATAACCTGGGGATACGCTGGTTGTATATCCTGAGCCTGGCGCATGTGATATTGGAGTTTCCGCTTAATCAGCGCAGTTTTATGGGGATAGGGCGGGAGTTGGGGACGCGGTTTACGGCGTGATGGTGTATTTAATTCTAAAAGACTTATGAACAGGTTTGCGTTGGGGCTTTTTCTGATAATTTTTGTTTCGATGGCTTGTAGCAGGAAGGCTGTAACGCGCAATCCACATGTTGACACTTTAGTAGTTTATTTTAGTCCGGCGTTTATCGCCTCATCAAAAGTTACTATCCTTAGGTTTTCCGATTCAAGTATTATCGATCTGAAGCTTTTTAGTAACGATAGCGCCCGGAACATTTATGCCAAAAGCATAAAGACTGAAAATAAACAAACCGACTCCTTATGGCGAATTTTAAACGTGTATAAATTTGAGAAGTGGGACAAACCGATGTTAGATGGTATGACCGTGTATGGTAAGTTTAAAAACGGAACTTCGCATGAGTTTTCTTTATGGTCGGGCGGCAGGAATAATGATAAATTGATAAACAGCATTTACGCGCTGCTGGGCAAATCATTCAATGATAAACAAATCGAAAATTATCTAAAACAAATAAAAGAATATTGATCTACATAAAACTATCAGCTTCCCTGTAAGCCTTTATTAACGCCAGTTCGCCTTCTTTTCCTTGCCCGGCGGTGCCGTGTTCCATGCCTAAAACGCCGCGGTAGCCTTTGTTATAAATGTGTTTGAAAATGTTTTTATAGTTTACCTCGCCGGTGCCGGGTTCTTTACGGCCGGGGTTATCGCCAATTTGATAGTAACCTATTTCGTCGTAAACCAAATCAAGGGTAGGGATGATGTTGCCCTGGTTGCGCTGTACGTGGTACATATCATACAATATTTTGCATGATGGGCTGCCTACGGCTTTACAAATGGCGTAAGCCTGGTCGGGAGTGCGCAAAAACAGATCGGGGTTGTCGCTTAGTGGCTCCAGCACCATAATAACGCCGTGGGGTTCTAAAATGGCGGTGCCTTTTTTAATGGCCTCTATCACATTGCCGGTTTGCACGCCAATGGGCAGGTTGCGCACAAAATCGCCCGGTACAACAGTTACCAGTTTGCTGTTAATACGTTTGGCAATCTCAACCGCCTGCTTGCACGATGCAATAAATTTCTCCAGTTGGTCGGCCTTGCCTGATGCCAGCATGTTACTGTCATTACCCAAACCCGGCTGAACAAAAACGCCCATAGCCATGCCGAGTTTGGCCAGGGTGTCGCCAATTTTTTTCTGCTCATCTTCGGTACGGTGGCTCATGCCATTATCCTCAATAGAGCGAAAGCCTTTATCGTAGGCAAATTTTATCTGCTCAACAAAATTATCGCCGGCGTGGTTTTTAAACATCCCATCGTGAATGCCATAATTAAGATTGAAAGGCTTATCGGCTGCGGTGGTTGTTACGCCAGCCGGATCGGCACAGCCGGTAATTGTGGCCGCATTTAATACACCGGTACTTAATAATGATGCACCTGCAAGCATTGAGCTTTGCACAAAGTTTCTGCGTTTCATAGGCCTGGATTGGTTTGAGCAGGCAAGATAGTTTTATTGAAGGCAAAATTCAAAAGTAAAAAATCAAAAATATCTCAGTTTAATACCGTTTATGATTACATAGTAGTATTTGAAATTTATATTACTTTAAATCAGTTGGTTGTGTGTTGTAACTTAAAAATAAGTTATATAACTTAAAATTTAGTTGTATAACTGAAAAATCAGTTATATATTTGATTTATGGAAGAGCTAACAAAAACAGAAGAGCGTGTAATGCAGGTAATATGGCAGTTAAAACGATGCTTTGTTAAGGATATTATTGAGGCGTTGCCGGATGATCCGAAGCCGCCTTATAATACCATATCATCGGTTGTTCGGCTACTGGAGAAGAAGGGCTACCTGGACTATAAAGCCTATGGTAAAACCTACGAATACTTCCCCAAAATAACCAAGGCCGAGTATCGGAAGGCTTTTTTCAGCCGGTTTTTTGCCGGTTACTTTGATAACTCGGCCGAGAGCCTTTTTTCATTTATGGTGAAGGAAGAAAAGCTGAGCCAGGAAGATATCGACAAGTTAAAAGCCATCATCAATAAAAACGAAAAATAATGGAAGCCATCGCCTATTTGCTGCAGGTATCGGCCTGTACCGGCATTTTTTATATGTTTTATTACGCATTTTTGCGCAGGCTTACTTTTTTTACCATCAACAGATGGTACCTGCTGGCAACATTGCTGCTTAGTTTTGTTATACCGGCCATTAAAATACAGGTTGATGAACAGCCACATTATGTAGCTGTAGTACAGCACGTGGTTTACGTGAACGCGCCGGAGGTTATTCAACCAACGCCTGTTAACATTGCTCCTCAAAAAATGGGGACTGTTGCTCCGCCGGTAAATTGGGCGAGCATCATGGGGTGGGCATACGTAGCAGCTGTTGTTTCATTATCGGGTTACTTATTAATAACGCTTATTTTCTTTTTTACCAGGCTTAAAGGCAAGTCTTTGGCTAAAATGGGAAATGTTAAAATTGTAAGCGGTTACAAAAAGCTTGGCAATGGTTCGTTTTTCAACTATATATTTTTAACTGATGAAAATATTAGTTACGAAGAGCTGAAACACGTAATAGGGCACGAGATGCTGCATGTAAAGCTGTATCACTCGGCAGATAGGGTAATAGCGCGGCTGGCACAAATAGCCCTTTGGTTTAATCCCTTTGCATACCTGTTTGCCCGCGCTATTGAAGCCAACCACGAGTTTGAGGTTGATGCAAAAATGGCCAGTACCATTGATAAGCGGATGTACGCCAACCTGCTGCTCCAGTTATCGGTAACGGGACAGGGAATGCTGTACAATGGTTTTAGCAAAGTGCAACTTACCAGCAGGATACAAATGTTGTTTAACAAACCATCAAAAAATATGAAAAAGTTAACTTACGTGCTGATTGTACCTATGGTAACCATCAGCTGCCTGGTGTTTGCAACCAGTTTAAAAACAAGGGTTGAAAAGCATGTTGTAGCGCCTGTTAAGGCGGATACCGCAACTATCTATCGCCAAAAAATAAAATATAGGGTTGGAGAAAGGGAATCCATTGCAAAATTTAAAGCCTATCAGCAAACAGATGACTATAAAAACAAATCGGCACTGGTTAGGGAAATTATAAATAAAGAAATTGCCGTAAAAATAACGGAACTTATAAGAGATAAGAAGACCGGGATGCCACAGGGATATAAGGTAAATTACAACAATATACCGTTGGAAATTAAAACCTTTTACGGCGACGGCAAGGAACTTTATAGCCTGCTTAATGTTGGCGATGAAGTTACTGTGAAGCTGTTTGGCGGCGGTATTGGCCAAGGTATCCCGGTTGTTTTTTTTCCGCAATATATTGTTAAAAACAATGTCAGAATTTTTCAGCCGGTGCAGGCAGAAACCATTCCTGAATATCCTTTTTTATATGAAGTAAACCGGGTTAGGTTCACCGATGGCAAGGTTGCACAAATTGAAAAAGACAGCAATGGAAAATGGAAAACCGCGGTAATTGAAAAAGATAATGGCTATAGGTTTAACCTGGCATTCAAGGCCAACTCTCCTGATTTTGCCGGCATCAAGCAAGGCGACCAGGTACGGCTGCGTTTTGTACACGAGGTAAAAGCAGGAAAAAAAGTATACACCGTAAACGATTGGGTTTCAATATCCGGGAACATTGCAGACTATGGTTTTAAAAACCCGGATATGTTTTACAAATTTTATGAAAAAATGTAAAATGGTTTATAGTGATATTGTTTTTCGGAATCCGGATTGAGCAGCCTTTATTAAGGCTCCTTCATCCTAATGTTTAACCAACAATGGCCGTTCTTTCGCAGGACGGCCATTGTTGGGTTTTTATTACCCATTTGTTGAATTTTTCGTGCCCTTTCCCGGAGGATTTCTATTCGTTGCTTGTCTAATGTGTAGCAACGATTCAGCAAAAGCGAAAATATTTATCCCCCGTTCACCGACTTTAATCCGTTGTTCGCCGATAAAAACATGGCCTATATCTAATTCACCAAAAACAACTGTAACGTTTTAAAAATGGGGGCGTCTTATTGGTGTATTTAAAAATTACAATATACAATTACTTGACAATCAAAATATTAATATCATGAAAACTACATTAATCACCGTTGCTGCTTCTTTACTTTTAGTAGCTGGTTTATCAAACTCAACTTTCGCATCTACAAAAAATACCCAAACTGTTGCCACTGTATTAACTGATGTAAGCAACATTAACAAAATCGAAATCCGCGGTAATGTTGAACTTTACGTATCGGCCGGCGCAACCGACCAGGTGAAGGTTTACAATAAATACTACGCCGAAAGCGCCCTGGTACAAAGCTCAAAAGGTGTATTACGTATTACATCATACAATAACGAAAAATTGGTGGTTTGGGTAACAGCTAATGGTTTGCGGGCCATCAGCGCTTATGATAATGCCGAGGTTAAATCATTCGGTAACCTGTCTGCTATCGAATTGGAAGTTAACCTGCATAACAACGCTACTGCCAATTTGAAACTGGATGTTTTTACCGCTACCGTAAACACAAGCGATAAATCAAAAATTGAATTATCGGGCACTGCCGAAGTATATACTTTGAACCACAATACCCAATCGAGTGTAAACAATAACAAATTTATTGCCCAGGCTTATACCGATAAAGTGACTAACACAGCTGCAAAACATAACGACGACCTGGCAGGCATATAATCCTCCTGGATACTTTTGACAAAAGTCTATCATATAATACTACGGGAAGCTATCATTTTTATATGGTGGCTTTTTTTGTTTTAGTTGGGCAACATAGTGGCCTTTAGGGTCTACCAGGTAAAGAGGCTTTGCAGGGGGGCAAAATAACTATCAGTTTGTTGCTATATCTCCGTTTATGAATTAACTTTACGCCATGCCTGTTACCTATAAATTCATCAAAGAGCCTACCAATCGCTGGTATATTGACCTGCCCGACTGGCAAGGCGTGCACGCAGAATTGGAAATGGTTGAAGGCGCCGACACCATGCTTGATTATGTTAGCCAGGGCGCCCGCGAAGTGGAACTGCAATTAGCCGAAGAGTCTTTTGAAAACGCAACCCCGCTTCAACTTATTGAGGATTACCGCGACCATGTGGGGGGCGGCGTATACCTGCTTGCACAATACAATGGCGAAGAGCTTAACCAGAAGATGTGGCTCTGCGGCGTTACCGAATTTGTGTTTGGTAAACTGCCCGAAGTTATTTATTTCGGGAAGGTTTAAAATACTTAAGACTAATAAATATGTTCAATAAAAAAGCGGCTGCCCTAATAAGAACAGCCGCTTCGTTTTAGCTATACTTAAGTTTACTGGGTAATAGTTACCGTGCCCATGTCTTTAACTGCACCATTTACCACAACCACACCGGTTATGGTTTTAGTGACATAAGGGCTTACGGGTACAAATTGTACATTGTAGGTGCCTGCAGCCAGGCCCGAAAAGTAGAATTTACCGGTAGCATCCGCCACGGTGCCAACAGTATCGGCGCCGGTAATGGCATATACTTTAGGCGATGATGCTGCCGGAGATATTATACCGTTTAGCGCGCCCGAAACAGCCTGTGGTATTGCCCTTATTACAGGTTTAAGTATGTATTTGCCGTTCCCGGTTAATACTATTGATTGGGCTGCGTCAAAATCTAAACGTAGGGTATAGGCAACGCCTGCTGTTAAATTATCATGCACGTTAAGTTTTACGCCCGATGTTTGCCCGCTTGGGGTAGTCAGGTCGTAAGATACGCCACCCACAATTACCCTGTTGCCGGTGCTGTTTAATATCAGCCTTATTTGCTGGATAGTGCCCGCCGGGATATCCTGGGCTGCCAATATGGTATCTTTACCAGCCCTGAACCTCAGGATATCTATAGGGCCGCCATTTACATCAAGCGTATTTTCTCCTTTGTCGGTAACTACAACAACGCTTTTAACATTAAGGATAACGGCATCAAAGGCGCCTGGGGCGTCGGTCATCTTCACTGTAACGTGCGATATGCCGCCTGCACTGTTGCTGCTATCCTTTTTACAGGAAAACAACAATAAGCTGAGTGCAGCGGCAAATAAAAGTAACTTTTTCATAATGTATTATTTTAGTGTAGTAGCGAATATTCAAAACCGGTGCCTTGTTGGGTAATGTGCCGATGAAATGGCATAATGTATCGATGAATTGGTATTTTGGTCGTAAGTAAGGGTTGAATTATACTACCGATGCAAGAGTTCGCCGATTATTGGCCATTTATCTGCACAATTATGCCCGGTGGTCCTTGCTACTGTATGMCTTTGTGATCTGTATAGAAAGTTTACTGCGGCAACCACTAGGTGCAGGTGATCTGTTTTGCCGACAAAAAGGTTTTGTTCGATGGCCTTTTCCAGAAACCGGAAGAACCGGTCTATATAATCTAATTGTTAAGCCCAAATCAAGCTAAAATGATTTCGCAGCCAGGGCTATAAATTGTACTTTAAAAAGTGTACCTTTGCGCCATTATTTTCTTGAAAACAAAGCGCTTAATTATCATGCTTTTAGCTTCAACGACGATAAAATAAAACTATTGCAATGAAAAAAATTGTCGACTACAGAAAGCTTTTAAACGTTACCGAAGCTGCAGAATTACAGGAATTAAAATCAAACTACCGCAACATGATGAAAACCTGGCATCCGGATAAGTTCCAGGACGAGAGCAGGGTTGAAGCGGAAGAAAAAAGTAAAACCATTATTGAAGCCTACCACTTTTTGGTAAGTATAGCGCCCGAAACCCGTGCGCAATCGTTAACCGAATATACGGCCACCACCACGCTGTCAAACATTGCCGATTTTGAATACAAATCGCAGGTGTTGAAAATTTCGTTTTTGGATGGTAATGAATATGAGTATTTTGACGTACCCAAAGCGGTTTATGTAAAGCTGATAAATGCCGATTCGCCGGGCAGGTTTGCGCGCAGGCATATTTATAACGAGTACGTTTACCGCAGCGTAAGCAGGCTGGTAGCTACTGCATAGTTGGTAGGGTTCTGATTTTCAGGTTCGGGGTTCGGGTTGCCAGGTTCGGGTAGGGTGTTGCGGGTTTTAAGATCTTTTTAAAACCCAATTTACTCCTGAACCGGGCGACTCGCACCACAAACCGCGCAACCCGAACCTCTCATCTCTGGTTCAAGCGTTCAAAATCCTCAATGGTGTCAATATCAATGGCGCCAAGGCCAAATGGTACCGACATCACATCATCCGGATAGGTATTGATGATTTTTTTGGCACCTTCGCTGCCGGTCAATTTCATTAATTCGGGAAAATACTTTTTGTCGAACAGAGTGGGTACACCCAGTATGTTCTTATAAGCGCAGGCAATTATACCCGCATCGTTCTCGGCCTTTCTTTCGGTTAACTGGTAAAGCAGCAATGGATCAACAAATGGCTGATCGCAAAGCATTAATATTGCTGTTGTAACCGAAGGCTCCAAGCGTAACAGTTCAGTTATGCCTAAACGAATAGAAGAAGCCATGCCTTCATGCCAGTCGGGGTTGTAGGTAATGTTAATTTGCTGGTCGGATATGTTTGGGCGAATATCGCCTTCATTGGCACCTAATACTACAACGGCGCAATCGCAGCAAGCCGAGGTTAAAGCGGTTTGTATGGCGCGTTGTAACAACGTTTTACCCTGGTAAACCAGGTTTTGCTTTGGCGATCCGAAGCGGCTTGAAGAGCCGGCTGCAAGTATAATTACCCCCGTCATTGGTTTTCTTAAGTTTTGTTAAGGCATAGATTGATGTACAATTTGCTGCAACACATGGTTATGGATAGTAGTTTTATAACGTAATGATGTTCCTGCGCGGCTCTTTAATATCGCCTGCATTTCGGCAACAATAGAGAGTGCAATTTCATCGGCATTTTCAGATCCTATATCCAATCCCGCGGGCCCAAATACGCTTTCCAGTTGTTGCGGGGTGGTTTCTATACCTTCACCGGCAAATTCATCCAGCATTCTTTGTAATCGTTTTTTTGGTCCCAGCACCCCGATGTAGGAGGGGCTGAGCGGCAGCAGTTGCTTTAATACGCAGGCATCGTAATTATAGTTGTGTGTCATCAAAATAATTACAGTACGCTCATCTATTTTTACATATTGTAAAGCGTTCTCCGCTTTTGATATCGTGATTTTTGCAGCAAATGGAAATCGCCCGGGCACAGCATAGTTGGCGCGGCCATCTACCAGGTGAATTATCCAGCCCAGGGCGGCGGCTATTTGTACCAGCGGGATAGCATCATTGCCCGCGCCAAATACCACCAAAGATACCGCAGGCTGCAGCAACTCGATAAAGCAGGTAAATTTATCGCCATACAAATAAGTTTTAGTTACCGAATTGCCGTTAACCAATACGTGTTTGGCATCTTGCAGCAGGGCATCCTTAATAGCATCATCAGGAAATTGGCCGCGTATTTCTTCGTCCTTATTTAACAACAGGCAGGTGCCTGGCTGCGGGGCCTGTTTGTCGTTCATGGTAAACAGGGTGATAAGCACCACAGGCTCGCGTTTGCTTAAAAATTGTTTAAACAACTGTATCGGGTTGTCCGGTCTGTCGGCAAAAATAGGTTCAATCATAATATGGATAATCCCGTTGCAACCCAGCCCAACACCAAACTTGGCGTCGTCATCGTCGGTAGTATCGTAGGTCACCAGCATGGGTTTGTTTTGGGCCATTACCAGGCGGGCTTTGCGCAGGGCATCGCCCTCCAGGCAGCCGCCGCTAATGGCGCCGGTAAGCTGCCCGTCTTCAGTAATAAGCATGCGGGCACCGGCCCTGCGGTACGATGAGCCTTCAACATGTACAACAGTGGCCAGTGCGGTTTGCCTGCCGGCTTTATGCGCGGTATCAAAAGCGGCAATTATATCTTTAAGTTCTTTCACTTTGAAGTTTCAATATTGGGATTGGATAAGTGAATATCGGGGTATAAGTGGATTTAGCCAATTTTAACCGGCAAAAAAATACATTTAAACCACAAAGGTCAAATTTGTAATTTTTACTTTTACATTAACGATCATCAGCCAAAAACATCAAATTTGTTAATTAACTTATAAACGCAGTAAATTTTTTCAATTGTTAACAGATAACCACGGCCGAAATATCAATTACCTGCGCTTAGCAGTTACAGACCGCTGTAACCTGCGCTGTTTTTATTGCATGCCCGAAGATGGCCTTAACTGGCTATCGCGTAAGGAACTGATGAGTTACGAAGAAATGCTGAAAGCCTGCGCCCTGATGGTGAAAATGGGCATCCAGAAGATCAGGATAACCGGCGGAGAGCCATTTGTGCGTAAGGACATTATGCAGCTGCTTACTTCGATATCAGCATTAGATGGCTTGCAGGAGTTAAGCCTCACAACTAATGGTGTGTTAACCGCACCCTATGTGCCCGAACTGAAGAAAATAGGTGTGCGCTCGGTAAACCTGAGCCTGGATACGCTGGACGCCAACCGTTTTTTTACCATCACCCGTCGCGACGAATTTGCTAATGTGATGGCCGCTTTAGAGGCGTTGCTGCATCACGGCATCGAGGTAAAAATAAATGCCGTAGTAATGGATGGCAAAAATACACAGGATATTATCCCACTGGTTGAAATGACCCGGAATTTACCCATAAGCGTAAGGTTTATAGAAGAAATGCCTTTTAATGGCGATGGTCATTTATACACCGGCCTGCAATGGGATTATGTACGGATACTGGATGAGATTAAAACCCAATACCCGCAGATACAGAAAATAGGGGATCCGGCTTACTCCACATCATACAATTACCAGGTACCTGGGCATAGGGGTACGGTTGGCGTAATAGCCGCTTACTCGCGTACGTTTTGTGGCACTTGCAACCGTATCAGGATAACCCCGCAGGGCGAACTGAAAACCTGTTTATACGATGATGGCGGATTAAATATTAAAGACCTGATGCGTGCAGGAACAAGTGAAGATAACCTTAAACTTGTTTTGCTGAATGCCTTTAGCAATCGTGCCGCAGATGGCTGGGAGGCCGAAAAAAAACGTATTGTGCATCCCGGAATCCATGAATCGATGGCTACAATTGGCGGATAGTGAGCTTAAAGCTGAAAGCCCAAAGCAAAAAAATAATCATTGCCGCCAGTTTATTTATATTGAGGTACAAGTAAAGCTTTAGGCTTTCTGCCTTCAGCTTTAAGCTAAAAAAAGCCAAAAGCCAAAAGCGCAAGGCAGAAAGCCAGGATAATGTATAATCAATAATTGTATGGCTAACAAGATTTAAAGCTTTCAGCTTTCAGCCTTTAGCCTTTAGCCTATAATAAAAATGACAACTGTTGAACAAGCCGAAAAGCTGATATTGGCCCAGTTAAGAAATTACGGAAATGAAACCGTTCCCTTTGAACAGGCCCAGGGCAAAGTATTGGCAGAAGATATTAAAGCCGACCGCGATCTGCCTCCCTTTAACCGGGTAACCATGGATGGCATAGCCATCAATTTTAAGGCTATTAAAGGTGGCATCAACACCTTCCGCATAAAGGCAACCCAGGCCGCAGGCGATGAACCCGTGGAGATTGATGAACCGAACGAATGTATCGAGATTATGACTGGGGCGGTGTTGCCGGCATCGGCAGATACCATAATTCGGTACGAGGATGTTGAGATAAAGGATGGGTTGGCCTGCATTGATGCAGAAGGTATTAAGCAAGGACAAAATATTCATGTACGGGGTATAGATAAAAAGCTGGGGGAAGTATTGGCATCGTCCGGGCAGGTAGTTACACCGGCAATTATTGGCGTAGCAGCATCGGTAGGCAAAACTCACTTGCTGGTTAAGGCGATGCCGAAAATGGTAATTATCTCATCGGGTGACGAATTGGTTGATGTGAATGAAACACCATCGCCCTACCAGATCCGTAAATCAAACAGCTACACCGTTAAAGCAGTTTTGCAACAGCATGGTTTGCAGCCGGATGTTTTGCACATTCCTGATGACCCCGAAATAACCAAAACGCAGATACAACACTGCCTGCAAAATTACGATGTATTGCTGCTAAGCGGCGGCATAAGCATGGGCAAGTTTGATTATATCCCGCAGGCGCTTCAGGATTTGCAGGTTACAAAGCTATTTCACAAAGTAGCCCAGCGGCCCGGCAAACCGTTTTGGTTTGGCCAATACCAGGATAAGGCATTGGTTTTCGCGTTTCCCGGTAACCCGGTAGCCACGTTTATGTGCCTGAATAGGTATTTTTTAACCTGGCTAAACGCTACTTTAGGCTTACCCCAACAATTACCCGTTTATGCAGTTTTAGATAAAGATTTTCAGTTTCAGCCGGCTTTGCAATATTATTTGCAGGTAAAGCTGCACAGTAACGCACAAGGGCAGCTCATGGCCTCGCCTGTTGAAGGCAATGGTTCGGGCGATTTTGCTAACTTAGCAGATACCGAAGCATTTTTAGAATTACCCCTGGAAAGGAGTGAATTTAAGCAGGGAGAAGTGTTTAAAGTATGGCGGTTTGTCTGAACCGGAATTTCAGGAATTTATAGAATTTCCTGAATTTAGCTTCAGTACTTTCCCTGCCGCTAAAGCAATTCTTAAATTCTAAAAATTCGTTTAATTCGAGTTCAGATAAATAAAATAATGTTAACCCACATAGATAAACAAGGCAATCCATCCATGGTAGATGTATCTGCAAAGCAGGTTACACACCGCACCGCTACAGCACGCAGCGTTGTGGTTTTGCCAGATGAAGTTTTGCAGCATTTAATTGATGGCGACCTGGTAAGTAAAAAGGGGCCGGTATTTCAAACAGCCATCATAGCCGGTATTATGGCGGCAAAAAAAACGGGCGAGCTGATTCCGCTTTGCCACCCGCTAGGGATGGATAATTGCAGTGTTACCGTACAGGTTAACGAAAAGCAGGAAATTGTAATTGAATGTACGGCCAGCATAACTGCTAAAACGGGCATCGAAATGGAGGCGCTGGTTGGTGCCTCTGTAGCGGCACTTACCGTTTACGATATGTGCAAAGCTATGAGCCATGACATTGTGATAAAAGAAACCAAACTGATAGCAAAAACAGGAGGGAAACGTGATTTTAAACGAGCATAATCAGCCGGAAAAAAAGCACAAAAAGCATGCTAAGCTGGTGCGGCCGGCCATAGGCAACTTTGGCCGTAACGAATGGGCCATTGTTGGCGGGCCATGTACGGTTATCAAACTACTGGCCGACGATGTAATCGCAGCATTATCGTCAACTTATAGATGTGCTTATGCAGATACATCGCACAATGATGATATTACTWTGGTTCCCGGCCGCCTGGCAAGCGGCGCTATATTGGATTATAGCGACCAGGTAAACTACCAGCAATTTAATTTTCAAAACCCGATGATGCCCTATCAGCTTAAACAGCAATTTGCCAATGCCGATTTGGTATTAGTGAATGGTAATCACCAGCAGGCCAAAGCGCAGGTAGTTATTATTGATAACAATAAAAAAGCATCATTATTAAAACGTGCTGAGCAGCTTAATAATGTGCAGTTGTTTTTATTGGCCGATAACAGCGACGATGTTTTTGATTTTATAAAGGAAACCGTACCCTGCTGGCAACAGATCCCAGTTTATAAATTGGGCGAGAGAGACAAGATCATTGCCTTTTTTGAAGCCAACCTGAAACAAAACAGGCCTATACTAAACGGCCTTGTATTGGCAGGAGGCCAAAGCTTGCGAATGGGCGTTGATAAAGGCAACATCAACTGGCATGGAAAGCCGCAGCGGTATTACATGGCCGATATGTTACAGCCATTTTGCAGCCAGGTATTTATATCACACAGGGACGGCCAGCTGGCTAAAGCCGAGGAGCCGTACCCGGTTTTGCAAGATACCTTTACCGGGCTCGGTCCGTACGGGGCCATATTATCTGCCTTTAGGGAAAACCCGGACAGCGCCTGGCTGGTAATAGCTTGTGATTTGCCTTTAATGGACGATGCCACTTTGCGCAATTTGGTAGCCTGGCGTAATAGCTCATCAGTTGCTACCGCTTATCATAGCCCCGTTACCGAATTTCCTGAACCGTTGATAGCCATTTGGGAGCCCAGGAGTTATCCAATACTACTCTCATTCCTGGCGCAAGGATATTCCTGCCCGCGAAAGGTGTTGATTAATACCGATATCACCCTGTTAAATGCACCCAACCCTGAAGCGTTAACTAACGTTAATACGCCCGAAGAAATGGAGATTGTTAAAAGGACGATCCACCAAAAATTAGCTACCAACTTATGACCGATAATGATTTAAGATACACGTGTCAAATAGCCTTGCCAGGTTTCAGCCAAGCCGCTCAGCAGCTTTTACAACAGGCCAAAGTACTGATAGTAGGGGCGGGTGGATTAGGATGCCCTTCGGCGCAATACCTTACCTCTACAGGTGTGGGTACCATAGGTATTGCCGATTTTGATGTAGTATCCATCAGCAACCTGCACCGGCAAATTTTGTACACACCAAACGACGTAGGTATGCAAAAAGCTACTTTGGCCTGCCAGCGTTTGCAATTACAAAACCCCGGTGTAAAACTGGTGCCTTATACAGATAAGATAACATCCGAGAATGTATTGGAAATTGTTGCTCAATATGATATTGTAGTGGATGGTACCGATAATTTCGAGACACGATATTTATTAAATGATGCCTGCGTTATAAGCGGAAAGCCGCTGGTTTACGGCGCTATTTACCAGTTTGAAGGCCAGGTTGCCGTATGGAACATAGCCGTTAAAGACGAGCAGCGTTCGCCTAACTACCGTGATCTGTTCCCGCAGGTTGATGCCACCCAGATTCCTAATTGTACCGAAGGTGGCGTAATACCAACCCTGGCCGGTATAATTGGCTGTATGCAAGCCAATGAAGTGATAAAATACATCACCAAAACCGGCGAACTGCTGGCGGGTAAAGTGCTGATTTTTGATGCACAAAGCATGCAAAGCCGTATCATCAGGATAGGGTCGGTCACCAAAACCAATATCAGGCGGTTGGCAACTACGGTAACTATTCCAACGATATCTGGCGATGAACTGAAAGCACGAATGGAACAAGACCCAACTATTGAGTTAATTGATGTACGGACAGAGCAGGAACGCGATGCCTACGATATAGGAGGCACTCATATCCCGCTGGACGAACTGGAGAGCTACCTGCCTTATTTTGCCAGCACCAATACAAAGGTATTCTATTGTTCCACAGGTAAAAGGAGTGGGGAAGCCGTGAAGCTGGTATTAAAAAAAATCCCCGAGGCTGATGTATGGTCGTTAGACGGGGGGATTGTTGGCTACGCGTCATTAGGTCATTAGCTGCGCGTTATTAAGTCATTGGTGGTGCGTTATCGGTTAAATATGATAAGGTAAAAAAGCGATGATTTTTGAATATTGATTTTTGAATTTTAACTTTCCTCAGGGATGCGCCGCCACCCAAACGTCTCCGTCTTCAAAAGCCTCCTTTTTCCAGATAGGGACGGTTTGTTTTAAGGTATCTATAATGTAACGGCAGGCATCAAATGCAGCATCCCGGTGAGCGGCGGATACCGCGATAACTACCGGTACTTCGCCAACCTGCAATTCGCCGGTTCGGTGATGGATCAATATTTTTTGTACGGGCCATTTATCAAAAGCCTGGCTGGCTATCTTTTGCATTTCGCTGATAGCCATAGGTTCGTATGCTTCAAAATCAAGCTTTAGTACGGGTTTACCTTTGGTAGAGTTGCGTACTGTACCGATAAACACATCTATCCCGCCAGATTCGGGCGACATAATCCAATTGATACAAGCCTGGATATCCAGGGTTTCTGCCGATAATATAATTTGCGTATTGGTCATGCTTGTCGGTCGGCTAATGATTTCATTAAATACTTTGGCGATTCGTGGTAGTCCTGCCGGTAATAAAACCGGTGCGCATCAACCCTTCGTGAGTGGCAATGCACTTCAATCCGGTCGCATTTCCTTGCTATAGCTAAATTGGTAAAATGCTCTTCCAGCGCTTTGCCAACTCCCATGCTACGGGCATTTTCATCTACAGCAAAACAGCTGATCCGCGCAAAATCGCCTTTAACTGCCAGTTGCGTTAAAAAATCAAAAGCAATCAAGCCTAAAATTTTCCCATCTGATTCATATACCAAAACCTCCGATTGCGGCTGGCCCAGCATTCGTTCTAAATTTGCAGACAAAAAATCCCCGGTTCCAGGGTAGCCCAGCTGGTCCAGTAAATCTGATAATGCTGCCTGATCTGCTAATGTGGCTTTTCTGATGTTCATGATTGGGCGACAAAAAGTTTTCGGAGAAAAGGTGTCTGATAACGAAAAAGAATTTTGAATAGCTTGCTTTTGGATTCGAAAAAAGTTCCTGGTTATTAAACTTATCCTCCGCTCACCGGGGGGATAACAGCTATTTCGTCCCTCTCGTGGATGGTATCTCCCGGCAGTGCATATTCGTTATTTACCGCAACCATGTATGATGCCAGCTGCTTTAAACGGGGGTATTCCTTCTCCAGCGCGTATTTTAAATTCGAAATAGTAGCATCATTGGTTAACTCTAAACTAACCGAGCCGCTCCCGAAAATCTCCTTTGTAACACCAAATGCCAATACATTGATCTTCATTCCTCAAAATTAGGGCAAAATAGGATAGGATAAGCCATAGAAATATAAATAATTGATATTCAAAAACTCCTCCTTCGGGCCACTCGGGGGGCTAAACAACTTTCCATCTAAATTGTATATTTACATATGGCCGCCAATTCTGAACAGCATATTCCAATTATTAAAATGAATGCATCATCAGGTGTTATAACTACTGATACACTTGCTGTAGAAGAGCCATTGGAAATACGATTGGAATTCGGTACTGAGCCTGAACGCCAGACACAAAATATCTCGGTAACTATGCGAACGCCGGGTCACGATGCCGAACTTGCCAGAGGCTTTTTATTTACAGAAGGCATTATCAAAAATGCAGATGATGTTGCGGCCACAGTGCATTGCTTTATTGCCTGCGCCGGGGAAAAGGAGAACGTAATACTGGTTACGTTAAACCCGGGCATAGAGCCCAGCCTGCAAAATACCGGGCGTAATTTTTATACCACATCCAGCTGTGGCGTTTGCGGTAAGGGCTCTATCGATGCCATCCGTACCGTAAGCAGTTTCGCTGCACAGGAGGCCGATGAGGATACCATTTTAACGGATGTTTTATACCAGTTACCCCTCATTTTAGAAAGACATCAGCGCGTATTTGCCAATACGGGTGGTTTACACGCTTCGGCCCTGTTTACCACACAGGGCGAACTTTTGCTGTTGCGCGAGGATGTGGGCAGGCACAACGCACTTGATAAGCTGATAGGGGCTGCACTTGGCTA
The DNA here is from genome assembly GCF_056401935.1 of Mucilaginibacter sp. P4_D1. NCBI lineage: Bacteria > Pseudomonadati > Bacteroidota > Sphingobacteriia > Sphingobacteriales > Sphingobacteriaceae > Mucilaginibacter > Mucilaginibacter sp. P4_D1. The sequence continues at coordinate 51,235 of NZ_JBFUIJ010000005.1, read as the reverse complement.
TGGCTGGCTGCCTTTGCGGCAAACCGTATTGCTACTAAGTGGCAGGGCAAGTTTTGAATTGGTGCAAAAAGCAGCAATGGCAGGCATTAATATTATAGCGGCTGTCGGCGCGCCATCAAGCCTGGCCGTGCAATTGGCCGAAGAGTTTAATATGACGCTGATAGGTTTTTTGCGCGATGAACGTTTTAATATTTACACCGCGGCCCACCGCGTACAGATACCGGGCAGTAAAATTGCCGATAACGGCCGGGTTACTGCCGAAAATATACAACACCCATGAAAATACGTATTAAAGGCAACTCATTAAGATACAGGCTTACCAAAAGCGATATTGCACAGTTGGCAGAAGAAGGCCATCTGCAGGAAGAAGTAGATTTTGGCAGCCAGCAACTATACTATGCCATTAAAGTGGTTGATGACGACCACCTGTCATCAATATTCAGGGAGAATACGATTATCCTGTTTGTGCCAAAAAATGTGATTACGGAACTGGCAGAAACTGATAAGGTAGGTTTTGAAGGCAAACACGGCAGCCTGAATTTATTAGTTGAAAAAGATTTTACCTGTCTTGATAATGTGGCCGAAGACCAGAGTGATAACTACACAAACCCCTTGCTGACTAAAAAGATATGAGCGAGCACATCAAAGAGCAACCTGCTGCAGAAAATCCGGAAGAACTGCTCGACCTGAAAATAACCAAACCCAAAACATGGGCAGCCGGCATTCCGGCTGTAACAGTTGCTATGGTTGATATTCTGCAGGAGTCGGGGTTTGTGCGGGGCATGGAAGGCTTGTTTAAGATGAACAAGAAAGATGGTTTTGACTGCTCTGGCTGCGCCTGGCCCGATCCGGATGATGACCGGTCGCCAATTGCCGAGTATTGCGAGAATGGCGCAAAAGCCCTTGCCGAAGAAGCCACCACCAAAAAGCTCACGGCTGAATTTTTTGCCCAAAACTCTGTTTTTGATTTAGCCAAACTAAACGATTACGAGATAGGCAAAAAAGGCCGGATAGCGCAGCCTGTATATCTGCCTAAAGGCGCGTCGCATTACCAACCCATCAGTTGGGACGATGCTTTTAAAAAGATAGCCGATAAATTGAATAGCCTGGCATCGCCAAATGAGGCTGCATTTTATACCTCGGGGCGCACCAGTAACGAAGCTTCGTTTACCTACCAGCTATTTATCCGCGAGTATGGTACCAACAATATGCCCGATTGCTCAAATATGTGCCATGAATCAACCAGCCTGGGGCTGGCCGAGGCCATTGGCATAGGCAAGGGAACGGTTACGTTAAATGATTTTTATGATACCGATGTAATTATTATCATAGGGCAAAACCCCGGCACCAATCATCCCAGGATGCTTAGCGCCCTGGAAAAGGCCAAGCAATATGGTTCTAAGATCATTGCTGTAAATCCGCTGCATGAGGCGGGGTTGATGGGTTTTAAAAATCCGCAAACGGTGAAAGGCGTATTAGGGATAACCACCCAATTAGCCGATTTGTATCTACAGGTGAAGATCAACGGCGATATGGCCTTATTGAAGGCTATCGAAAAGCTGCTATATAAAGCTGAATTGGAATCTCCCGGTACGGTGTTCGACCATGAATTTATAAAAAACAATACCGAAGGTTATGTGGCATTTTTAAACCATCTTAATGAATACGATTTAAACCACCTGGCTAATGAAGCCGGCGTGCCTTTAGCACAAATAGAACAAGCAGCCGATATGCTCAAGGATAAAACCCGCATTATTATTTGTTGGGCCATGGGCGTTACCCAGCATAAAAACGGCGTTGCCACCGTTAAAGAAATTGTTAACCTGGCTATGCTTAAAGGCGCTATAGGTAAACCGGGCGCTGGCCTTTGCCCGGTACGTGGCCACAGCAATGTGCAGGGTAACCGTACCATGATGATATTTGACAAGCCTAAACCTAAACAACTGGACAAGCTGAAAGAGGTTTTTGGTTTTGAGCCGCCACGCGAACATGGTTACGATGTAGTAGAGTCGATACAGGCGATGCACGAGGGTAAGCTGAAGGTGTTTTTTGCCATGGGAGGTAATTTTCTTTCGGCTACGCCGGATACCACTTATACAGCCGATGCAATGCGTAAGCTCGAGATGTCTGTTCATGTATCTACCAAACTTAACCGCAGCCATCTGGTACATGGCGATGAAGCTTTGATATTGCCAACGCTTTCGCGTAGTGATAAAGATATGGTTAATGGCGAAGCGCAGTTCATCAGCTGCGAAAACTCGATGGGGGTGGTGCAAATGTCGAAGGGAATGCTGGAGCCCATCTCCACAGATTTGTTGAGTGAGAACCAGATTGTTTGCAGGCTGGCTAAAGCCACATTGGGCAAGCGTTCTGTTATTGATTGGGATAGGTACGCCAAAAGTTATGACGCTGTGCGTGATGACATTGCCAAAGTAATTCCTGGTTTTGAGGATTATAATCAAAAGGTGCGTGTACCGGCGGGCTTTTATTTGCCTAATGGCCCGCGGGAAGGCAAGTTTGAAAATATTAAGTTTGGCAATAAGGTTGATTTTAACATTGCCGGCCTACCAATACATGAACCCAAAACAGGGGAATTCCGGATGACAACCATCCGCAGCCATGATCAGTTTAACACGACCATCTACGGGCTGAACGACCGCTACCGCGGAGTTCATAATGAGCGCCGCGTAATATTCATGAACGAGAAAGACATGGCCAAAGCCGCGTTTAAAGAAGGGGAACATGTAGACCTTTACAATAACTTTGGCGGGGTTGAGCGCGTGGCCCGCCTGTTTGTGGTGGTTCCGTATAACATCCCCGAAGGAAACACTGCAACCTATTACCCCGAAGCCAACGTATTGATCCCGATTGACAGTGTAGCCGAAGGAAGTAATACGCCTACTTCAAAACTAGTGTTTATCAGTATAAAAAAGCACAAGGTTAAGTGAGGTTTTGGAATGGCCTTTAAATAGATTGCTATAAAGCATCCTGTTTTTAAGCCTAAGTTTTAAAATCCAAGGATTCTTAAGGCGAAACGACGTTCAAAGATAAACTACTGTCATCCTGAGAAACGAAAGATCTATTCGCTAACTTTTCTATCGGTCATACACCGCTGACAGATCCTTCGTTCCTCGGGATGACAGGAATTTAATTAGGTAGGAAACAAGGTATCTGTCGACATGCATAACCTATATAAAGTCGACAGGTGCTTGTTTCAACTCTTAGGAAACTTTAACCGAGGGCTTTTCCCCAAGAAAATCATTGGGTTTTGCCGCCAATGGATGACATTCTTGTTGTTCGAACGTCCGTTCGTCCCCTAACGACAATTTGATTCTTTTAAAAAAATTATATCCACAACGCCGCTAAAGCAAACAGCAATGCAACCGTCATAATTAACGCCCCCAGCTTTAAAAATGTCCAAAAGCTTACATATAGTCCTTCGCGGCGTAGGGCAACCAGCCATAGGATGGTTGCCAATGAGCCTGTTACCGACAGATTTGGCCCCAGGTCGATGCCAATGAGTACCGAACTTTTGATAATTTCGGGTACATTGCCTTGAACAACATTGCCGGCTATTAACCCGGCTGGCAGGTTATTCATCAGGTTACAGGCAAACGCGGTAATTATGCCGCTGCCCCAGGCTGTTGCATTTACAGCGTGGGCGGCGTTCTCATGAAGCAAGGCTGTCAAACGTTCTATGATGCCGGTTTTGCCCAGCGCCTCCACAATAATAAATAACCCGGCAACCAGCGGCAGCACCGCCCATGAAACTCCCTTTACCACCATCCACGGATTTTTTTTAGCCCTGATAATTACAATGGCTGATGTTAAAACTCCCGTTATGGCAGTTGGCAGGCCCAATTGAATATCAAATGCCGATGCAATTAATAAAATAATGGCTGTAGCACCTATACCAATGATGGCTGTTTTGCCCCCTTGTGCCAAAACCGGGATAGTTATATCTGTTTCAATTTTTGCTTTTAAAGCCTCACGCTGGGTAAAGCGTAGCATGATATAAGTAACTGTAATAGCAAAAAAAGAAGGCAAAATATATTGCGGCAACCAGTGTAGTAGTGGTGGCATATGGCTGCCGTAAATTACCAGGTTGGCCGGGTTTGATATGGGCAACACAAACGAAGCAGCATTGGCTATAAACGCGCAAATTAACAGGTAGGGCAGGGGCTTATCAACTTTAGCGGCCTTTACAGCAGCTGCCACTGCCGGGGTGAGTACAACCGCTGTGGCATCGTTTGATAAGAATGTAGTAACCACCACACCAACCAGGTATATAAGCAGGAAAAGCCTGTTTGCTGATCCTTTGGCCATTCGTGTGGCGTGAGCCGCCAGCCAGTCAAATAGCTTTTCTTCGCGGGCCGTTTCTGCAAGCAGCATCATGCCGGTTAAAAACAGGTATACATCGGTACCTTTGGCAATGCCGACTAAGCCGTCTGAAGGTAATATTAGTCCAAATACGATCAGCAAAATAGCCCCTGATATCGCCCAAGCTACCTCTGGTATTTTAAACGGCCTTATAATTACCCCCGCTATGGCAAAAAAAGAAATAATCCAGATATAAATATGCCCCATATAATAATTCAAAGATGTTGAATTAATTGATTATAGACACACAATCGCTTTTATTTTGACAGATCTTCTGAATACTATTCAGCATTGCCCGGCGACTTAGCCGACATCAAATGCATTTAGTTGGTGTTAAATTGCTTTGTTCTGATGTTTATTTATTGTTAATAAAAAGTGTGTTTATAATGAAGGAGTTACTCTATTGTTAAGTTATTGAAACCATTGGGTTAATTAATGAAAAATGGAACAAAAATTCAAAATTGCTACAGATTTGATGGGGTTTCTTTGCGGAAAATATCGTGTTAATGAAACAGATTTATTCAGCCTTGATCTTCATTTTTTTCGTCTCAGGTTCTTATGCTTCTACTATATCGGGCTCTGTTTTTGACAAACGTGTTAGCGAACAACTTGTTGGCGCAACACTGGTACTACAGCCCGGCCCGGTTAAAACCGTTTCAATGCTTAATGGAAAATATGTATTGAGTAATTTAAAAGCGGGTACTTATAAATTAAAGGTTTCATACATTGGTTATGTATCAATTGATACTACGATAACACTTGCAGACAATCAAAATTTAAAGCTAAACTTCGCCCTTGTCTCAAATACTTCCAGCTTAAATGGTGTAACCATATCCGCAAAGGGCAATAAAGAATCGGACAGGTACGCAAAAAGGGCTGAGCAAAGGGCCGATAATCTGGTGAATATCGTGTCGGCCAATTCCATTGCTATATCGCCTGATATTACGGTTGCCAACGTGCTGGCACGTGTTTCAGGTGTTTCCATCGAAAGAGGGAATACAGGCGACGGCCAGTATGCCATTATCAGGGGTATGGACAAGCGTTATAATACTACGTTGATAAACGGGGTTAAAATCCCAAGTCCGGATAATAAGAACCGGTATGTACCATTAGATATATTCCCGGCAGATTTGGTTGAACGTATAGAAATTTCAAAATCGTTAACTCCCGATATGGAAGGCGATGCCTCCGGTGGCGTTATTAACATGGTGATGAAAACAGCGCCGGACGAATTCAGGTTAGAGGGAAATGTTGGCGCAGGCTATAGCCAGTTATTTTCAAAAAGACCATTTGACAGTTTCAACACATCATCAATAAATAAACAATCGCCAGCCGAAATTTTGGGAAATGGTGTTTATGCGCCGGTTTCTTCTTTTCCTTACAATAACCTGATAACAGGTACAAAAAAGACCCCTATCAACAGCAATTTTAGCTTAACAATAGGCGATAGGTTTTTAAATAAAAAACTCGGCGTTATTTTTTCAGGCACTTACCAAAATACCTATGCGGGCAACAATACATCAGTATTGGTTCAAAATGCCACATTAGGGCCGGCGGCAGGCCCCAACGCCACTATGACACAGGTTTTCCCCGATTACCAAACCCGCAAATACTCTTCCTTAACCAATAGGCTTGGTTTGATCTCGACAATCGACTATAAATTTAATGCAGATAATACGGTAAGCCTGTTCGGTACTTACCTGCAACTAAACGAAGACCGGGTACGGTCAACCAATGATATTCTTTTGGGTAATTATTCTTATAACGGTTATATCGGCGGTTTTCAAAACAACAACCAAACTCAAACCAGGCAGGATTTGCAGAGCATTTACAGCCTGATATTACATGGTAACAATAAACTCGCTTCGTTTTTTACTACAGACTGGTCGTTAGTTTATTCACAGGCCAAACAGCAACTGCCAGATTACGCAGCGTTCAATACTTCGCAGCAAATTAGCCCTAATGCTTCGGGTACGGCCACATCACTCTCATACGGACCCGTCTCGGTAGAAAAAGAAACACGTGAATGGACCCGCAATACAGATAGGGACATATCCGGTTATTTGAATTTGCATTACAGCACCAAAATAAACAATCATACTACACAAATTGGTTTTGGCGGTATGGCAAGGCACAAAAACAGGGACAACTACGATAACCAGTATAAGCTGAGCCCGGTTCCGGATGCTGATTCAACTTATCAGAAATACGTTTCTATCCCGGCTTCGCAATTTAAATTTATACCCAACACCGATGCGTTAGGTACAGCATTTAGTAACCCTGGGGTATATACTTTTCAAGAAAACATTCAGGCAGGATATGTACAGGCAAAGTATTTTATAAACGACCGTTTTGACGTTCTATTTGGGTTACGGGCCGAGCATACATCACAATCATATGATTCATCGTTACCGGCAACTATAGCGGGTAAATCGGCATCTATAACTTATACTGATTATTTGCCAAGTGTTAACGCTAAGTATGCGTTAAGTAATAACCAGGCTTTAAGGTTATCTTATTTTAAATCGGTTTTGCGCCCTGCGTATTCAGACCTGGTACCGTACCAGGATAATACCGGCTTTGCTACAGATAATTTTCCGATACAAGGTAACCCGCATTTGCAACATTCGGTTATCGATAATTTCGATTTCAGGTACGAGGTTTTTCCGAACGGTTTAGATCAGTTTATGGTTGGTGCATTTTATAAAACAATTACCAACCCTATTGAATATGCCCTGGTGCAAACAGATTTTTCGGCCAATCTTACGTTAAGCCCATACAATTTTGGAACAGCCCATAACTATGGCTTAGAGGCGGTTTTCAGAAAATTTTTTGGAAATATAGGTGTGTCGGGTAATTATACTTATACGCATTCTGTAATTAACTCTACCAAGAAATTTACTTACGTAGATCCTGCCGACAATAGCTTTCACAATATCGACGTAAACCAATCAAGGCCCTTACAGGGGCAATCGGCTCATGTGGGCAACTTCTCTTTATTGTATAAGGATAGCAAACATAAATTAGATGCCCAACTTGCCGCGGTTTACACCGGCGAAAGAATAAATACCCTGTCATTATATAAAGATCTTGATAACTGGGAAAGGCCAACTATCAACCTCGATTTCTCGGCCCAGAAGGAGTTCAGCGAGCATTACATTGTATATGTAAAAGTTAACAACCTGCTAAACACGCCCTATAAATTAATAATAAAACAATCAAATAAAGCTTATAGCGGCAATAATAAGCTGCCTATACAGGATAGCCCTAACTATGCCACGGTAGAAAACGATAAGTTTTACGCCAGGTTCCTGGTTGGTTTCCGGTTCAAATTTTAACAATAAATTACTATAACCCATTTAATCATGAAAAATTTAAGAAATGCATTGGTTTGCCTATCAGTATTGGTACTGGCAGCGTGCAGCAAAAGTAAAGATAACGCCGTTATATCGGCTCCGCTGCTGCAAGTAGGGCAGGCGGTTAGCAATACTGCGCCCCTATCCGGCTCAATCAAAGGCACAATGCTTGCCGGCAAAACGTACACCGTATCTGGCGATGTTACCATTAATGCAACCGATACGCTTTTAATTCAAAAAGGGGTTACTGTAAAAGTAACTAACTCTGCTACTTTTATTGTGAAAGGCACCTTGGTTAGTTTAGGTACAAAAGATGCCCCGGTTACTATAACTGATCCGCGCAGAACTAAAACTACAGGTAACTCAACAGCCGCAACAGATTCTGCATATGCAGGCGGATGGGGCGGTATTTACGCCGATGTTACCTGCAAATTGTTAGTTATTAAGTGGACACACCTTGATTTTGCAGGCGCTGGCTTAAAATCGCCTCCGTTCACTGGCCCATCAACTGGCGATCAGTATGCTATATACTGGCAAAATCCAAATGGGAGCTTCATTTTAGAAGATTCGTGGATTTATGGTACGCCTGATGATGCTGTTCGTTTTTACGGTGGCAACATCAACATGATGAGAAACACATTAGAAAAATGCGGAGGCCTTGGCGGCGATGGTTTTAATGCAAAAGGTGGTACACAAGGCAATATGGCATACAACCTTATTATTGGTGGTGCTACAAATGGTACAAAATCTGCAAATGACGGTGCAAAAGGCTCAATCCAATGCCAGATAGCCATGTACAATAATACTTACGTGAATGGTGGTTTCAGAAACCATGGCGTTTACGGTGCCCGTTCCGGATCTGTAGAGGTTGAAAATAATTCAAGGGCTTTAGCTTACAACAACCTTATTGTTGATTGCGATTTTGGTGTGCGCATTGCAGGTGGTAACAACGTTACTGCTAAAGTTTATTTAGCCGATACTTTAAGCCACGCTGATGGCCCTATTACTAAAACAGCTTATGGTTATAATTTTTATTATGCCGATAACGTTGCTATTGCCAATCAGTTTGTACCTACAAACATAGCGCAGGCAGTTGTTACTCATCCTCAGGCTACTGATATCCCTAACTTAAAAGCATTTTTAGGTACTTCTTACATCTTCGGTTTTAAATATGATGGTACATCGTTGGTAGGTAAAAACAACCCAATGTTTGTAAACTACCCGCTTCCGAACCTGAATTTTGTAAACCAGGCCTCTGTTGATGCATTTAACTTCCGTCTTCAGGCAGGCTCACCTGCTGTAGGCAAAGGTTATACCAGCTTTAGTGCTATTGCTAATGTTCCGGTTGATCCAAACTTTGGTTCAAGTGGTATAACGCCTCCGGGTAAAGATATCGGTTGCTACCAAACTGATGGTACCGGTAACCAACACTAATGTTTATTAGTTAAATACAAATTATAGTATGACAACCCCGTTTAATGTAACCAAAACAACAAAATACATTAAATGTGGGTTGTTTTGTTTTTTGATAATTGTTGCAACGGCCTGTAAAAAAACAGGCAGCAGTATTGTGCCGGTAAAAGATACGGTGGCAATAATACCGCCGGTTACCCCGGTTGTATTTCCCTCTCCAACTTATGATCCTGCGTCGTTAGATACTACAAGGCTATTTAACGCGGTGCCGGTAACCAATCATCTTTTCCGGACAGATCTGGTAGAGATATCGGGCATCGCCGCAAGCAGGTTAACCCCTGGATTGCTATATATTCATAACGATAGCGGCAACCCAAACCAGGTTTACCTTACCAACGGAAGCGGTGCCGATAAAGGAACGCTTACTTTAACCCAGGAAAGCAACCGCGATTGGGAAGATATAGCCGTAGGCCCGGGTCCTGTTGCAGGTAAAAGCTATGTTTATGTGGCCGATATAGGCGATAACGACGCGAAATATAAAACGGTAATAATTTACCGTTTCCCGGAACCCGATTTAACCGGGAAAGTTCTGCCGGTTACAATGGATATAACCGACGTAGATAAAATAGAATTAAGATATCCGGATGGCTCGCGTAATGCCGAGACCCTAATGATTGACCCAAAAACAACGGATATTTATATTGCCAGTAAAGAGAATAACCTTTCAAAAATTTATGTTGCCAGGTATCCACAAAGTACTATTGCGGTAACAATTTTAACTCCTGTTGTTAAGTTGCTGTTTAACAAAGCTACAAGTGGCGATATATCTGCCGATGGTAGCGAAATTTTATTGAGGAGCAAGGAGTCTATATGGTACTGGAAGTTGCCCACAGGCCTTTCCATAACTGCCGGGCTGCTCACAAAGCCGCAATACGCCCCTTACTTTAATAACGAACCGCAAGGCGAAGGTGTATGTTTTGCTGCGGATGGCTCCGGATATTATACAAACACCGAAGTAAGGGACTATCCTGGTTCTTTAGCAACTATTTCTTTTTATAAAAGAAAATAATCCCGAATACGAGTCATCTTAATAATTGATTTAAAACCCCAAAATGAAGTTTTTTAAAATTTTATTTATTGCAACTATTGCTATAAACGCTTGTTGTTTAAATGCCTTTGGTCAAAAAAGCATTTCCAATGATTTAAAAATAGTCTTCATCCGCCATGCTGAGAAGCCGCTTAAAGGCGATAACCTTACCTGCGAGGGTTTAAACCGGTCATTAAAGCTTCCGGCGGTAATAACCGCCAAATTTGGTATCCCGGCATTTATATTTGTGCCCGGTCTAGGTTTAGGCGAGGCTACAAAGCATGCCCGTATGTTTGAAACTATTGTGCCGCTTGCTGTTAAATATAATTTAGTCGTTAACAGCAGTCGCGCCCAAAAAGATTCGTTAGGATTAGCGGCCGATCTTAAAAGCCGCTCTGGCGTGGTTTTGGTAGCGTGGGAACACGGGGGCATTGCACCCGTTGTAAGGGCGCTGGGTATAGAAGATGCAGGTTTAAAATGGCCCGATGACGATTATGACAGCATTTGGGTAGTAACCTTTAAAAATGGTGAAGCTGTTTTAACTAAAGATAAAGAAGGTATTGTACCCGCAGTTGGTTGCGCTTTTTAATAAATACAGCAAAACAGTATATTGCAAAGCTTTTATTAAACCAAGTACTTATTTAGTTTGAACGCGCGCCGAAAACAGATTCTTAACTATACCATGGCAGCCATCACCGTGGGTTTCGTGTTGCTTACCGTATTTGTTTATTTCGACCCGGCTTCTGTGTTCGATCTCAATTTTTCAAAAGAGGTGCAGGAACACCAGAACCCTGTTTTGGACAGTATCATGGAAGCTATAAGCTGGCCGGGATATGTGCCGGCATCGCCTGTCATTGTACTTTGCACCGCCCTTATCTTCTTTATATTCAAATATAAAAAGGAGGCTTTGTTTGTGGTGCTAACCATGTTATCGGGCCTTATCAGTACGGTTATTAAGGTGGCTGTAAACAGGCCCAGGCCAACGGAAGACCTTATCAGGGTAGTAGCAAAAAATCAGCAGCAAAGTTTTCCCAGCGGTCACGTGTTGTTTTACGTAATTTTTTTCGGTTTCTTAATCATCCTTATGCTGCGGCTCGAAGCCATCCCCAAAGCTATAAAGGTCATTGTTTCGGCCATTTGCCTGCTTTTGATTTTTGCGGTGCCGGTGTCAAGGGTATACCTGGGCGCCCATTGGTTTACCGATGTATTGGGCGGATTTTTGCTGGGCATCATCTGCCTGTATATATTGGGCTATCAATACCTTAAAACAGAGTCAAAATAAGCCGGATCAATTTTGCTTTTGCTTAAAATAAAACAGTAGTAAACCCAACGCTAACATTTAAGCTTTGCGGGTTAAGTAAATGATAATTGCCGCGGGGCGACAGGTAAAAGTACGAAGGTTCAAATACCAGGGCAAAATGCTCGGCCAGGTAGTACTCTGCCCCGGCGCTAAGTTTAAAAGATAAATGGCGGCGGCTTACCTGGTCAACTGTTATAGTGCCGGTTTTAAAATTTACTCTGTCGTAACTGTTTATGCCAAGGCCGGGCTGTATCAATCCAAACAACTTTATTGCGCCGGCTTTATGCCTGTAACCCACACCCAATGAAAAAATGGATGAAGATAACTTCCCGGTGTTAACATTAGTGGGCGAATTTGAGTACACCTCTTTATAATGGTTTGTTATTGCATCGTAATTAAACCTGTAAAACAGCGCATTTCCTTCAACCGGCCTAAACTCAAGTGCGGTGGTAATCATCAGCCCCGCCTGCATATCCAGATCTGATTTTACATTGCCCAGTGGCTGGCTTAAACCTATAGCGCCCGGGAAATAGAATTTAGACATAATGCCGTTACTTTGCCCGTAGCTATTATCACTACATCCAAAGGTTATCAGCAACAATAAAATACAGGTAATTAGTAATGATGATAACTTCATACTTGGCGTTGAAACATAACTTACAGGATTATTTACGTTCCAGCTTCTGAAACGGAATTTTCAGTATATTTAAAAATACGCTGTTTTTTGAAGGCTCCAGGTGCGTATCTACCCCAAATATGGTTTTCTCGTTTTCAAGCTCAGCAAAGGTGCCAAAAAGGCGGTCCCAGATGCTTAAAACATCACCATAGTTACAATCGGTATAAGGCAGCTGGTAATGGTGGTGCACATGGTGCAAATTAGGTGTAATAAAAACCAGGCCCACTATTTTGTTGATACGATTGGGTAGCCTGAGCGTGGTATGCGCCGCTATATTTGAAAACGTTTGCACGGTTTGTCTTAAAACAAGCACCATAGCCACGGGGCCCAGCAAGAAAACCCAAAGCATCTGGAAACTGGTGCGTACAAAAGTTTCGCCCGGATGCTCCCTTACAGTGGTTGAAACATCAACCTTTAAATCGCTGTGATGAACAAGGTGGAACTTCCATAGAAAATCAAACTTGTGCATAATAACATGATAAATGTACTCGCAAAGGTCCATCAGTATAAATAAACTGGTATAGTATACCCATGGGTTTTTATGAAAAGGCAAATAATTAATAARGCCCCAATGGTGCTGGTTTACCCAGGCAGAAACAAGCAGTACAAGGCTTATCATAGCTAACTGCACCGGAAGTGCCGTTAAAATAAAAAGCAGGTTTACACGCGTATGTTTAAACTTTTCAGTGGCAATACTATTTGTAAAAATAACTTCGCTGCACCATAATAACGTAATAATCACGGCAAAATAAGCCAGTTGTACTATATCCTGATTTTTGGCAATAAAGGACTGGGCCATCATTGAATATCGGTATTGAATTATGAGTATTAAGAAAGTCAGTCAGCGCGCTGAAAATTAACGCTATGTAACAAACATATATACAAATTCTGAGTGAATGTTGAAGTATTGCCCGATGTTAATGGAATTTTAAATTAATATTGATTTTGGGCTGAGTAAGTTTAGCTGCGTCGAACTAACGTTTGGTTATTTATCCAATTTAAACCTTATGGTAACAGCATTTCGCCCCCGGTAATATTTGGCAGTGATAAAGGCCGGCAATTTATCATAAGAATCAAGGACGTTGGAGAGTACAAAATATTCGATTTTTTGGATATACCTTGACTGGAACATCAGGTGATTGCTTGCATCGGGGTGGCCGCTGTTGGCATAATAGGTTACGGAACCCATTTGTATTTGGCTTGCCCCGCTAAAACCATTGGCCAAATTAAGTTTAATTTGCTGGYCGTGAAAATTTGCAGTGTAGGTGGCAGCACCCGGCTGGGCAAAACAGAAAAAAGGCGATGCTATTAGCAATAAAATGAATAAAGTTTTAGGCTGCATAAAATCGGATTATGACAATGTTACGGAGAATGATTCACGTAGGTTACAAAATTAATTGAAAATTAAAATTCAAAAGTCAAAATTGACTGTCTGATTGAATAATAAATAAAACATATCGGCGAATAACAAAGTTTCACACACCACTTTCTATCTTTAAGTTTTCGCCTTTAACCTTTCCGCCTTTCACCATAAATAATTATCTGTTCAAACAAAATCCGCGTTCGGTGTTTTATCTCTAAAAAGAATATTATGTCATTCGATCAATACCACGAACCAGTAAATGAATTATCGGCCGAAACCCGCACATTTGCAAGGATGATTGTGTCGCTTACCGAGGAGGCCGAGGCCATTAACTGGTACGAGCAACGCATAGCTGTAGAAACAGACAAGGATGCCAAAGCCATTATGCAAAATGCCCAGCAGGAGGAATTTAAACATTTTGGCATGGATTTGGAATTTTTGCTGCGTAAAAAGCCCGTTTGGCGCACCACATTGAAAGCCATTTTATTTCAACAGGGTGATATTGTTGAATTGGGCAGCAAAGGCGAAGAGGCGGCCGAAGACTAAACTATTTTACAATGATTAACCAACGAATAAAGCTGGTACAAGGCGATATTACCAAAATTAAAGCCGACGCTATTGTTAATGCTGCCAACACATCGTTATTGGGCGGCGGGGGAGTTGATGGCGCTATCCATCGGGCCGGTGGTAAGGCTATACTGGAAGAGTGCATTCAAATCCGTAACAGGCAGGGGGCTGCAAAACCGGCGAAGCGGTAATTACCACGGGCGGCAATCTTCCCGCAAAATATGTTATACACACGGTTGGGCCGGTTTATAATAATGGTGGTAAAGGCGAGGATGGATTGCTGGCTTCCGCTTATTTAAATAGCCTTAAACTGGCTGTCGAAAATCATGTGGAAACTATTGCCTTTCCAAATATCAGTACGGGTATTTACCATTTCCCTAAAAACAAGGCGGCAAGTATCGCCATAAAAACAGTACAGAATTTTTTGGCCGGGAACGACAGTATTAAAGAGGTGGTTTTTGTTTGTTTTGATGACGAAAACTGCGGTATTTATAAGAGCTTGCTATAAAGTGCAGTATTGCTCAACAGGTGAAACAGTAAAAGGTAACATTATGGCCTTTTATAAAATAGAAATTGAAACGAAATCGCAACAAATATAAAGTAAGGATCGAAAAAAATACTGAAATCCTTCCATCTCCTCAGGGCAAAAGTCGTCTAAACATGGTTAACATAACTTAACACATTTCAGGAAAAATATTTGCAAGTATTTGATAGTTAATATCTTATATTTTATCATGGTTAACACTAAACTGATAGCGTAATTTAGGCGCATCCAAATATTTGTGCCTGTTGTTGACCAATACAAGTCACTTCGGTACCCCGGTAATTTAACCCGGATCAGCAATAAAAACAAGGTATTGTTTGATTCTTATATCTTCGCGACGCCATAAGCTTATTCCGTTAGCTATTATTAAATAACAGCTTATCGCCATTAACTATTTAGATGCGTTTCCCTGCCTACCTCACCATGCACAAAATCCAGCAATCGAAAATTAGTATAGACTTTATCACACAATGGTATTGCTACCTACTGGCACTGGTATGTAAAAACATAGCCAGGTTGGCCACCTGCATGGTTTGCAAGGTTGAACTATTGGCCGATTTAAACCTGGTGGTGCCGCCAAATACAAACAAATAGTTACTATAAACAGCCGAACCGGTTGCCCGACGTGGCTCCATGTTTGATTTTAATTTTACAAATTTACCCGCCGTAATATCATAATAGCCTATAAGACTTTCGTCGTCGTAATCGCCGGTTACAAATATCCTGTCGCCGCTTGCAACAACACTATTGGCCGATAGGAACTGCGGTAATTTACAAACGGTTTTCCAGGTATTGGTTTTTATATCATAAGCATTCACGTTTGACGATGCCCGTTTTAAAAAGGCATCGTAACCTCCAATAGTATAAATCACATTGTTAACAACCGCTCCGGCGGCTTGCAGGCTTTCGGGCATAGCGGCCAATTGGGTAAATTTCTCTGTCTGCGGGTCAAATTCATAAAGCGAATTGCTGGTGCGGCTTTTTTCGCGGCTGCCGCCAAATAAGTATATCTTGTTGTTACACTCCAGTGCGGTACCATAAATGGTAGCTTCGGGATTCATCACGTGCAGGTTGTTAACTTGGCCGGTTTTAACATCAATGGTTTGCACACTCTGGTAAATCTGGCTGGCGCGGTACTGTCCGCTGACACCACCAAAAACGTATATTTTACTCATGGCAGGCACATACGCAGCCTCTGCCTGCATCCGGTTACCGCCAAGGTCGGCAAAAACCGACCACCGGTTTATTTGCGGATCGTACTTTAAAACCTCGTTTGAAAATCCCATGCGGCCTTTATAGCCGGCAACAGCGTATATGTAATTACCATCGGTAACAGTGGCTGTCCAGGTGAGCGGGTAGGGTAAATTGGCCGTGCTTTTAAAGGTTATAGCGGCTGTGTCGGTTTGAGCTTTACTTTTATTGATGACTAAGCCATTAATGATCAACAGGGTTAGCAAAAATTTAAGTTTTTTCATGATAGAAGTATGGTTTAGTAAATTTATATATTGTTAGATATTTTATAAGTTAATAGTTTAGTTGTAACTTAATAATTACAAATGGTTATGACGTACAGGTTTCAGATTCTGAATGTGCAGATGTTGCATATTTATCAAATAAACTAAAAGGAATTATTAATCTGCACATCTGTTACCTACACATCAAATAAGGGCCTTAAGCCGGTATTATGCATCCAACTTTAAAACAGTATTTTTCAGGCAGGATTGATCTTTCTGCCAGGCACGAGGAACTGATTGAGCGTTGTTTTAAATTGAAACATGCCAGGCGTAACGAAATATTGGTGCCAAAGGGCAGCGTAGCCAAAAATATCTACCTTGTAATAAAGGGATGCCTCAGGGTTTTCCTGGTTGATGACAGCGGGAATGAGTCGACCAGGTTTTTGATATTTGAAAACCATATGGGAACGGCTTTCCCGAGTTTTATAAACGGCACGCCATCGTTGGCAGCTATTCAAAGCCTGGAGGCATCGGAACTGCTGGTATTAAGTCGGCATGACAGGGATGTCCTCCTAAAAGAAATTCCCGGCTGGGAAACCATGTACCGCATCGGGCTTGAGCAGGATTATATTGCATCCATCCAAAGGATAGAGAGCCTGATTACCATGGATTCAAAAACCCGGTACCAGGTGCTGATGGACACCCGTCCGGATATCATCAGGCGATTGCCCAACAAAATAGTGGCCGATTACCTGGGCATTTCGCAGGAAACGCTTAGCCGGTTGAAGTCCCCCCGGCCCCCTAAAGGGGGAGTGTAAGTCCTAAGCTCCCGCGAGCTTCCAGCTCGTGGGTCACATGGTTTCAGCTTTCAGCTGAACTTAAGCCAAAGGCTTAAAGCAGGGTAATCCACGAGTTACGCTAACGCTAACTTCACGGGAGTTTTTGCCTGGCCGCCAAACCAATGACCAATGACCAATGACAACTGACTAACCTGATTTATTGATAATTGTCAATCTTTTTAATAATGATAAAGGCTTGCTTTGTATTATCAAACCACAGCAAATTATGTACAAGCAAATTATAACCAGCTTTATATTTTTACTATCAAGCAATATCGTTTTAGCTCAAACCAATATTGGCCAGCGCACCTTTCAGTTTAAAGATCAAAAGCGTAACCGCCCGGTAACAACCGAGGTTTGGTACCCAACGACGGATTCGGTAAAACAGGCCGATAAATACTTTTCGCCATTTACCCGTATACAAACTGTACGCAACGGAAAGCTGCCTGCGGTTAAGTTGCCGGTTGTTATGCTATCGCACGGCACGGGTGGCGGCCGTTTAACGCTGGAATGGCTGGCCGCCGCGTTGGCGCAAAAGGGTTTTATTGTGGCCGCTGTGGATCATTGGGGCAATACTTATGACAACAAGATAAGGCTGGAGTTTTTAAAGGCCTGGGAGCGCCCGCAGGATATCAGTTTTGCATTAACCTCGCTGCTGAACGACCGGGATTTTAAGGCAGTGATAGATCCCGACAGGATAGGGGCGGCAGGCTTTTCATTTGGGGGGTTTACGGTAATAGCCCTTGCAGGCGGCGAATTTGATTTTGATGTGCTGCGCAACTATTATAAAACCGCAGGCCGTAAAGAAATTGAAATTCCCGAATACCCCGGCCTGGTAAAATCGCTGGATGATAGCACGCTGTTAGCCGAATCAAAACATTATCCTCCGCTGAAAGATAAGCGTATCAAAGCATTTTTCTCTATTTCGCCGGCCCTGGGTCCCGGTTTTGTAAAAATGCAGCAGGTAAAAAACATCAGCAGTCCTGTTTATATCGTGGGCTCGCAAAGCGACAGTATAGCGCCGGTAAAAACTAATGCCATTCATTACCACCAGTTAATAAAAGGATCGCAGCTATACATCAATCCCGGCAAAACGGGGCATTATGTGATGCTGTCAGAAGCTATCGAACCTGTAAAAAAAGAAGCCCCCATGTTATTTACCGACGATCCATCTGTTGACAGGCATGCGGTGCACCTGAAAGTAGATAGTTTGGCTGTGGCATTTTTTAGGAAGACGTTGTAGCCCCAGGCCCCTTGAAGGGGGAGTAAAACTTATAGGTTATTTGTTGAGCTTATTAATATTCTCTCAATTGTGATTAAGTTGAAGAATTATGAACAGTTTAAATATCGAACACCGAATGCCCAATAACGAATAATGAAAGAAAACTTCGGTGTTGGATATTCAAAATTCATTATTCGATTATTGGTATTTCTGTTTTGCTTAACTGATGGTATTGAACACTCCCCCTTCAGGGGGCCGGGGGGCATTGTAACAGCTTAGTGATTTGTTTCCGGCATTACTATATTCTCCTATATTTGAAGTACAAACCGCAATTCATCTACATGAGAAAAAAGTATTACCTGCCGCGCATTTGCATGGCAACGGCAGTTGCTGCCGGGCTTTCCTTATCGGCGTCGGCACAACAAAAAAATATTTATCATAAAGGTTGGATAGACTTTAACAAAAATGGTAAAATGGATGTGTTTGAAGATCCATCGCAAACTATTGACAAGCGCGTTGCCGATTTACTAAGCCAGATGACCGTTGATGAAAAAACATGCCAGATGGCCACCCTTTACGGCTATAAACGGGTACTCAAAGACGAAATGCCTGTCGCCAACTGGAAAAACGAGATATGGAAAGATGGTATAGCTAATATAGATGAGGAACTGAACAACCTTACATCGCATACCGATGACGCACCTACGCAATATTCTTTTCCTTTTAGCAAACATGCATCGGCAATTAATACCGTGCAAAAATGGTTTGTAGAAGAAACCCGCATGGGCATCCCGGTTGATTTTACCAACGAAGGTATTCACGGCCTGAACCATGACAGGGCTACACCTTTGCCGGCACCAATTGGCATTGGCAGTACTTTTGACAAACAACTGGTACGCCAGGCAGGCCAAACCGTAGGCCGCGAGGCCAAAGCTTTGGGCTATACCAACGTGTATGCCCCCATACTTGACCCCGCCCGCGACCAGCGCTGGGGTCGCGTGGTAGAATGTTATGGCGAAGATCCTTTTCATATTGCCGAAATGGGTAAACAAATGGTTTTGGGTATACAAGAGGAAGGGGTTGCTTCAACCCTTAAACACTTTGCTGTATACAGCGTGCCTAAAGGCGGCCGCGATGGCGCGGCACGTACCGATCCGCATGTGGCGCCAAGGGAAATGCACCAGGTTTATTTATACCCTTTTCGCCGGGTTATCCAGGAAGCACATCCTATGGGCGTAATGAGTAGTTATAATGATTGGGATGGCGTGCCTGTTACAGGTAGCTATTACTTTTTAACGCAATTACTTCGCCAGCAATTTGGCTTTAATGGCTATGTGGTAAGCGATAGCGAAGCCGTTGAATACCTTTATTCAAAGCATCACGTAGCGGCCGATTACAAAGAAGCTGTAAGGCAGGCGGTTGAGGCCGGCCTTAACGTGCGTACCAACTTTACCATGCCGCAAACCTTTATTTTGCCGCTGCGCGAGTTGATTAAAGAAAACAAGATTTCGATGAAGGTGATAGATTCGCGGGTGGGGGATGTGCTGCGGGTAAAATTCCGCCTGGGTTTGTTCGATAGCCCTTATGTTAAAGACCCGAAAGCCGCCGATAAAGTTGTACATACGGCAGATGATGCCGCCATGTCGCTAAAAATGAACCGCGAATCGATGGTGTTGTTAAAAAATGAAGGCGGCTTGCTGCCTTTGGATAAAAAGAAATATCCCCGGATATTGGTTACCGGCCCGCTTGCTAAAGAAACCAATTATGCCATTAGCCGCTACGGCCCATCGCATAACCCGGTTACCAGTGTGTACGATGGGCTGGTTAATTATATGGGTAACGATGGCGTAATTGTATATGCCAAAGGTTGCGATATGATAGATGCCACCTGGCCCGAGAGCGAGATTATTGAAACGCCGCTAACCCACCAGGAACAAATAGAAATTGATAACGCCGTAAACCAGGCCAAAAATGTGGATGTGGTTATTGCCGTTGTAGGCGAAGATGTAGATAGGGTAGGCGAAAGCTTGTCGCGCACCGGCTTAAACCTTCCCGGCAGGCAATTGAAGCTGATACAGGCATTGCAGGCTACCGGCAAGCCCGTGGTTATGGTAATGATAAACGGTCAGCCGCTTACCATCAACTGGGAAAATAAATACGTTCCGGCTATTTTAGAGGCCTGGTTCCCGAGTGTGCAAAGCGGGCAGGTAATAACCGAAACTTTGTTTGGTGATAATAATCCAGGTGGTAAGCTGCCTATCACTTTCCCCAAAACAACAGGACAAATTGAGTTTAACTTTCCCTTTAAGCCCAATGCCCAGGCAGGGCAGGGCGGCCAGAACAGCTGGGGCAAAACCAGCGTAAATGGCGCTTTATATCCTTTTGGCTATGGCTTAAGTTACACTAAATTTGAATACAGTAACCTGGTAGTATCGCCCGAAAATGGAAATTCCCAGGGCGATGTAAAGGTAAGCGTTGATGTAACCAACACAGGTGCCCGCGCCGGCGACGATGTGGTACAACTATACCTGAAGGACGAAGTAAGCAGTGTAACTACCTACGAGTATGATCTGCGCGGTTTTGAACGGGTAAACCTGAAACCCGGCGAAAAAAAGACGGTGCAGTTTACCATACATCCTGATGACCTGGCCCTGCTGGATAAAAATATGAACTGGACGGTTGAACCCGGTAAGTTTATGGTGATGATAGGCAGTTCATCGGAAGATATTAAGCTAAAAAAGGAGTTTGAGGTACAATGATATAAACACTAAACTAAACTGGTTTAAAAATAAAATGAAAGGTTTGCGAAGTTTAATAATCGCAAACCTTTTTTGTAATATTGGTACATGATTGAAGATTTATACCTGGGCGACTCATGGATCTCACTCGAGTTTTCGACAGACGGAGGGCTGCCTGTTTTTGTGAAATTCAGACCTTACCTGCAAAACTTTATTGATACCGCTTTTTATAACCATCGGATGGATGTGATATGGTCATATAATTCGCCTAACGAAACTTTGCTGCCGCATGAAACAGACCTTGATCTGATGGAACAGGTTGAGGAAGCGCTTGCAGATATTTTGGAAGAGGATAACCAAACCATCCTGGCTTTTTCATTTACTGGCGAAAACGAACGATGGTGGGCATGGTATACTACTGATGTTGATATTGCGGGCGAACGCCTGAACGCGGCATTGGCAGGCTTTGATGAATTACCTATCAGTATTACCGCCAATACCGACCCGGATTGGGACGAGTATAACGGTGTGCTGGAAGATTTTGCCGAATAGTTTTTAACTAACGTTTCACATGAAAATACCTACCATTACCGGCATTATTGACAGGCGCATATTGGTTAACTTTGCCGTTGATCCCGATGTTGCCAAATTAATAGTTCCGGCCCCGTTTAGTCCTAAAATTGTTAATGGTAAAGCCATCGTGGGTATTTGCCTTATCCGGTTAAAAGATGTAAGGCCTAAAGGAATGCCCGCTTTTGTTGGGGTGGGTTCCGAAAACGGCGCGCACCGCATTGCTGTTGAATGGCAGGAAGATGGTGAAATTAAAGAAGGTGTTTACATTCCCCGAAGGGATACTTCATCCCGTTTCAACACCATTGTTGGCGGCAGGATATTTCCGGGCAGGCATTACCATGCCCGGTTTGATGTTAATGAGCATAACGGCAATTATCATGTAGCTTTTGAAAGCTCGGACGGTACTACCATTAGCATAGATGCTAAAATTACTGGTACTTTTAACGTGGATTCTGTTTTTAAGGATTTAGATACTGCATCTGATTTTTTTAAGGCGGGTGCTACAGGCTATTCACCGAATGGCGATAAATATGAAGGTTTGTTGCTGCATACAGAAAACTGGAAGGTAGAAGCCCTGGAAGTAAGCAAAGTATCATCAAGCTTTTTTGAGGACGAATCGATTTTTCCAAAAGGAACTATTGTGTTTGATAATGCGCTGTTGATGACCAATATACAGCACGATTGGTGTTCAAAGCCCGATAAGCTGGTTGTAAATGACTAAGTATGCCTATAAGCATCTTCCGTAAGATAAAATTTGATGCGCTGATTATTATCACATCATTGCTGATAAGTGGCACCTATATTTTAGATAGGGTAGTGCTGTTTTTTTTAAGGGTCTATTTGCGTAACCACTACAATTCGCATTTCGCGACAAAAAATAAGGTGCAGGCAGATATGACCGGCATTGCTTATTGGGCATTGTTTATAGAAAGCTACTACCTGCTTGTGTTCCATTTATTGGTGTTAACAGCTGTATTGCTGGTCTTTTTTCATAAACAGTTGCGATTGTATAAACGCGAACTACTTTGGGCTTACGTTATCATTGTAGTTTGTGATATTGGGTATTTTGCCATTGCAAGATTATTTGTTAAACATTAAACAGCGAGCTATGAGTACATCAAACCAACAAATTATACCTATGCTGGCCTATGAGGACGGCATAGCGGCAATGGAATGGCTTTGCAAGGTTTTTGGTTTTACCGAGGTAACCCGCATGACTGATGAGCAAGGCCGCCTGGGCCATGGCGAAATAGCCATGGGCGAAAGCCTGGTAATGCTAGCCGAGCCCACGCCAGATTATCAAAGCCCCAAGCACCACGCGCAAAATTGCACAATAGTTGCCAAGGCTTACGAGGTGCCCTATGTTATTAACGGGGTTTTGGTTTATGTGGATGATGTAACCCTGCATTATGAACACGCTAAAAGCAACGGTGCCACCATATTATCTGTACTGGAAGAAGGCTATCCTGGCACCCGTTACCGCGCTGCCGATTTGGAAGGGCAGCGCTGGATGTTTATGCAGAAACAGGAAAAATAGCCTAACCTCTTTTATATGAAATGTCAAATTAACGTACTGATAATCGCGTTATCTGTGTTTGCTGGATCTACGTCACCAATAAAAAAAAGTCATAGAGAAAAAACCGACAAACGGGTTTTAACAACGGATAAAAAAATAACCACCAAGCGTCGGCCCACGCAAAACGCATCGTCAGTTAAAGGCAATACGTTCATCGTCGATTCTACCGCAGCCGTTTTTACAATTTTAGATACCACCGAAATTCAAAAACGCCACAAAGCATCAACCGACGAGGAGTTTTATTCCGGCGCCGACGATCAAATGTTTTACACCTCCGAAGCAAGAACTTTTCTTAAAAAACAGTCTATCAAAATTATAGAGCTTGATGCTGCCTATAAATACCTTGAGTTTAAACAGGTCAACGGTGTAGTTCACAGAATTAAATTAGATACCGTTGCTTTTATATCAAACCTTTACTTCTTCAATCCCCAAAAACAACCCCATAATGTAGATATGCTGGATGTGGAAGCGGAATACAAAAAATACTTTGGCAAATAAATAGAGTGCCTGGGTCAATTAGTCCAATTAAGGTCTACTGTGTAATTAACTTTGTGATTAAAAGTACTTTTAATATTATTGCATAAATATTCAATTGTTATGGCAGCAGCGGGTCACTTTATTTTCGAGTTATTTAAAATAGCTATCCTGAGTATTATTTACAGCGTTTTGCTGGGCGTGGTGCACTTGGTTTTTTTGACTGCAAAAGGAATTAAGCCCGTGTTTAATAAACGAACATTTAACAGGCTGTTTAAGATTGTTTATGCATCGCTGTTTGTATTTTCATTTACCTATTATGGCAATCACGGCCTGGGCGACGAGGCTAATATTCCGCTTGGATATGGCGAAACTATGCAGGCCGGCGATTTGCTGCCTTATTTTTATCCGAAGGGAAAAAATCAGGTGGCTGTGAAAAATTACCTGGTGAGGCGCGAAAAATTGTGCGCCACCACCGATAGCGGCGTATTGGTGTACAATCTTAACACCAAACAGTTAAAAGATTTTAACAGTGATGAGCAATACAATGCATATGCAGAAGACCATGATTTACCGCTAACCAGCCAATTTCTTGGATTTGAGCAACAATACCACGATTACTGGAGCGGATGGCGTTTTTGGGTATTACCTTAAGCCAGGCATAAGGGTCACGATTTAATCAATCAAGAAGTCAATAAATTCGTTATGCGTTTTAAACTACATTTTAAAAAAATAAGATTCATTTTTGGGGCCGTTGCGGTTGTTACCATATCAGGTTGTTTCCAAATCTTTGGGCCCGGGCCGGCAGCATTTATCAAAAAATCAATTAATCCCTCGAAAACTACGCAGGCCATCTTGTTTTGGAAAGGTGGCAACGCCACATCAGGTAATTCATTACAGGTATCTGTTAAAGATGCCGGCGACGATTTGGATAAAGAAGAAGTGGGAAATATTTTTACCGTTGATAACGATCATGGTAAGGCCTGGCTTAACCCAAATGCTATAAGGTTGATTTGGATATCTGACAGACAACTCAAGATCGAATACGATATAAACCTGCGAACTTTTATACAGGTTAAACGTTTTAACAATGACACCATTATTTACCGGACATTTAAACCGGTGATCCCTGCAAATCACATGGATTAATTTATTTATTATCAATTCATTACTTTTACCCAATTAACCAAGCCGTTAAAAACCGTAATAAATACAGTTGTTATATTGTACTTTATTTATAATTTTATAAACTTTAATTACTTAGGCATAGCCTTTTAAAAACTTTAACTCTTATATTGTTGAATGGAACTCGAAAATAAAGGTGTGAAGGGCAGTCAGCTCAAAAATATGATCATCAAACGGCTTTATTTTAATAAAGCGATGTCATGTGCCGGATTGAGCGACTTGTTTGATAAAAGCATTCCGTCAATAGCCAAGGCCATCAATGAGCTGATGCACGAAGGCTTCGTGGTTGAGCATGGGTACGCCCCTTCAAGTGGTGGCCGCCGCCCGCTCATGTACTCTGTTAAGGCCAACGCCATGTATATATTGGCCGTGGCGCTCGATCAGCTAACCGCACGTATCCAGTTGTTCGATTTGCAAAACAGCCCCGTGGCCGATATGCTTACTTTTGAGCTTAAACTGCTCAATAACCCCAATGCGCTGACTATACTTACCAACCAGATTAATAGCTACATCAAAACATCGGGTGTAGCCAAAGGCAAAATTGCAGGCATCGGTATCGGCATGCCTGGGTTTATCAATGTAACCCAGGGCATTAATTATACTTATCTTGATGCCAACGGCAGCCTTACTGCCTACCTTACCGAACATACCGGTATTACTACCTATATCGATAACGATTCGAGCCTGATAGCGCTGGCCGAGCAAAAGTTTGGTATTGCCAAGGCGCAAACCGAAGTAATGGTAATTAACCTGGGCTGGGGTATTGGTTTAGGTATGATTGTAAATGGGAAATTATTCCGCGGCCATAACGGTTTTGCAGGTGAGTTAAGCCATATCCCGTTATCGGAAGATGGCTCATTGTGCGAGTGCGGTAAACGTGGTTGCCTGGAGGCCGAAGCATCGATGCTGGTAGTAGCCCGTAAAGCCATAGAAGGTATTCAGCAAGGCCGTATAACCAGTTTAAAACACAATACCAACGATCACTCCAAACTTATGGGCGATGCCCTGTTGGATGCTGCAAACAACGGCGACCAGTTTGCTATAGAATTACTATCAGATGCCGGCTACAAAATAGGGAAGGCCCTGGCTATCCTTATCCATATCATGAACCCGGCTATTATCGTGTTGAGCGGCCGTGGAGCAAAAGTTGCCAAAATATTAATGGCACCTATACAACAGGCCTTGCACAAATACTGTATCCCGCGTTTATCTGCCGGTACCGAATTGTTAGTATCGGAACTGGGTTTTGATGCCGAACTTGTTGGCGCCGCGGTGTTGGTAATGGAAAATTTTGATAAAACCGTGAAGGCAAAGGTAGCGAAGGCTGCGAAGACTATCGCTTGATTATAATTTGAGGATTTGAAAATTTGAAAATAGGGCTAAGTTGTTTAAAATATCATTTTCAAATCTTCAAATCCTCAAATACTTCTATAGGAACACCTTTCCTGAATATTCCATCGCTTCCCGGAATTTGTCTATATTAAGCCCTGTGGGCTCTTTTTGACTTTCGAGGTACCCAATTAGATTTTCGGTTGCAATGTTGCCCGTAAGGTCATCTGCGGCCATGGGGCAGCCACCGTAACCTTTAATGGCAGTATCAAATCTTTTGCAGCCGCTTTGGTAAGCAGCTTTTATTTTGGGTTGCCAGGTATCGGGCGTACTGTGCAGGTGGATGCCGAATTCGGCATTTGGAAATGCCAGGCAGAGGTCGGGATAAATGCTGCTGATCTGGTCAGGCTCCGAAATGCCGATAGTATCGGCCAGGGCTATGTTATTAATTCCTTCTTTTACCAGTTTGTCTGTCCATTCATGAATTATTCCGGTATTCCATTCATCGCGATACGGATTACCAAAACCCATAGATAGGTAAACAAGTAGCTTTTTATTATTGGCAACTGCTAATTCCTGCATCCGCTTTACATTGTCAAAGGCCTGGGGTAGGGTAGTATTGGTATTGCGCAGCTGAAATGTTTCGGAAATTGAAAAAGGATAGCCCAGGTAAGTAATTTCCGGATGCTTCACGGCTTCTTCGGCGCCACGGTAATTGGCAATAATAGCCAACAGTTTTGACTGTGTATTGCTCAAATCTAATTTACTCAATACCTCCGCAGTATCCTGTAACTGCGGTATCGCCTTAGCCGATACAAAACTCCCGAAATCAATAGTATCAAAGCCCACCTGTAAAAGCAGGTTAATATAAGCGGCCTTGATATCCGTAGGAATAAAATGCACAATACCCTGCATGGCATCGCGCGGGCACTCGGTTATCTTTATAGTCATGAGTTTTGAGTGGTGAGTTTTGAGCTTAGGTCCCAAACCTCCAAATCAAAGTTCAGGATAATTTATCCTAACCCCAAATCAGCCTTTTTCTTTATAACTCATTACTCAAAACTCACCGCTCAAAACTAGTCTACCGTCTTCGGTAAATGCTCATCCTCGGTTAGGCCTTCACGTTCAAACTTGCGGATGATGAGCCTGGTGCCGCCATTGTAGTTAATATAGCTGGATACCCAGTTAATGAATACAATTACCTTGTTACGGCCGCCTAAAAGCGATATCAGGTGAACAAACATCCATACCAGCCATGCAAAAAATCCCTGGAACCTGATCTTACCTAAATCGGCGACAGCTTTGTTGCGGCCAATGGTAGCTAACGATCCTTTGTCGAAATATTTAAACGGAGTGGTGGGCTCATGGTTAATGAGCTGCATAATGGTTTTACCCACGTGTGCGCCCATTTGTATAGCTACCTGTGCCACACCGGGGTGGCCTTTAGGGGTTTCGTCGGTTATCATGGCTGCCACATCGCCAATGGCGAAGATGTTTTCGGTACCCACCATGCGGCAAATGCTGTCAACCCTTATCCTGTTACCACGTTCAATATTACCTTTTTCGATGCCTTCGGGTACTACGCCCATAACGCCGGCGCTCCATATCACGTTTTTGGTGCGGATGGTTTTGCCGCCTTCAAATTTTATTTCTTTGCCATCATAGCTTTCTACCTTAACACCTAACAATACTTCCACACCCATTTTGGTAAGGAAATCTTTAGCCGCATTTGATGCCTGATCAGAGAATGGGCCCAGTACCTTCGGTAAAAAATCTACCAGGTAAACCTTCATATCCTCTTTTTTAAGTTCGGGATAATCTTTGGTCAGTACGTGGTTACGCAGTTCGGCTAATGAGCCCGAAAGCTCAACTCCGGTTGGGCCGGCGCCAACCAGCACAAACGTGAGTAGCGCTTCGCGCTCGTCTTTGGATGTTTTAAGCAGCGCTTCTTCAATGTTTTGGAGTACGGAGTACCGTAAATTTAATGCCTCCGGGATTGATTTCATCGGCATCGAAAATTTTTCGATATCATGATTGCCAAAAAAGTTGGTGGTTGATCCGGTAGCAATTACCAGGTAATCATAAGCTATAGGGCCGATAGTAGTATCAATGGTATTATTGACGGCGTTAACCTTTAATACCTCGGCTATTCTGAAACGGAAATTTTTTTGCTCCGAAAAATTTTTACGCAGAGAGAAGGCGATTGATTCGGATTCGAGACCGCCCATGGCCACCTGGTACAACAATGGTTGAAAGGTGTGGTAATTATGCTTATCAAGCATCAGCACGTCAACAGGCTTATCTGCCAGTTTTTTGGCTACCTGCAGGCCGCCAAAGCCACCACCAACTATTACTACTAAAGGGAATTTTGAACTATCTGATGTGTTCATGTGAGGGGTTATTTGTGTTCCTGTTTTAAAGTGCAAGTTTTACACTCCTGTCTGTTTTGGCAGACGCAAAGGGGCATCCGCCTATTTCATAGCCAACAGCACAATACCCATGCCGATGGCAATGTTTGTTATTGTTTTATGATGCAATTATACCTCATTGTAACCAATCTGCAACCCCATCCGTCGGTCATTTTTGGTTGAGGTTGGGCTAAAAAAAAGGCCCCAAATGTTCTTTGGAGCCTTTTAAATAATTTCAGATTATTTTATTTCAGGTCTTTTTTTCCAAAGTCAACTATCACCGGTGTTGCCACGCAGATAGACGAGTATGTACCGAAAATAACCCCGATTAATAATGCGAACGAGAAGCCTTTGATAACATCGCCACCAAATATGAACAACACAATCAATACGAATATTACCGTTAATGCAGTAATAATGGTACGGCTTAATGTACTGTTGATAGCGCGGTTAATAACATCTTCCGTTTGTTCCTCTTTTGATTTATGGTCAAGGAACTCGCGAATCCTATCGAATACCACCACGGTATCGTTAATAGAGTAACCGATTACTGTTAAGATAGCCGCAATGAAAGCCTGGTCAATATCCAGCGAGAACGGTAATATTCCGTTGAATAACGAGAAGAACGATAATACCAGCAAGGCATCATGCGCGGTTGCAATCATCGCACCCAAACTAAACTGCCATTTACGGAAACGGATAAAGATGTATGCCGAGATCACAAATATGGCGATCAATACCGTGTAAACAGCCGATGTTTTCAGTTCTTCGGCTATGGTAGCGCTTACCTTCGATTGACCCTGAATATCGCTATCGCTTATTTGGGTTTCTGGTTTGGTTGCCAGAGCTTCAATTAACGTTTTTCTTACCTGTACATCAATCGCAGGGGTGTTTTGCTGAATAAGGTAATTTGTAGTGATGCTGATTTTATCGGCATTTACAGTTTTAACCTCGGTACCGCGGCCTAATAAAGATGGGTCAACAACACTGTGTATTTGCTCAGTTGTTATGTTTTTATTAGGGAACGTAATTATAAAGTTACGGCCGCCCTCAAAATCAACACCGTAGCTAAAGCCACGCACAAATATTGAAATAATACCGGCAATGATAAACGTACCCGAGAAAATGTAAAACTTGAAACGGTTTTTAACAAACGCGTAGTTAGCATTTTTGAAGGTATGTGAACTCCATGGGTTGCTGAATTTAATATCCCAGCCTTTATCAAGCATCCACTCAAATATAACCCTTGAGATTAACAGCGAGCAGAATAGTGAAGTAATAATACCGATCATCAATGTAGTTGCAAAACCCTGGATAGGGCCCGAACCGAAGATGAACAGGATTAAACCGGTAAGGAACGTACTGATCTGTGAATCGAGGATAGATGGCAGCGCGTGTTTGAAACCATCGGCAACCGCTATTTTTAGTGATTTGCCTAAGGCAAGCTCTTCACGTACACGCTCGTACACCAACACGTTGGCATCTACCGCTATACCTAAAGTAAGTACGATACCTGCTACACCCGGTACAGTTAACACCGCACCTAAGCTGGTAAGTACACCCATCAGGAAAAATATGTTGATGATAACCGCAACCACCGCAACAGTACCTGCACGGTTATAGTAAGCAATCATGAAAACAAGTACTACTACCAAACCCAGTACGCATGATAGCAAACTGGCGGCTATAGCTTGTTTACCTAATGACGGACCTACAACATCTTCAGATACGATGTGCGCAGGAGCGGGTAAACGACCGGCCTTTAACACGTTGGCCAAATCCCTTGTATCTTCCTGTGTAAAGCTTCCTTCAATTGATGATACACCACCTGAAATTTCGTTTTGAACGTTAGGAGCCGAGTATACATTATCATCTAACACAATGGCGATAGCACGCTTGGTGGTTGCAGCAGCAGCCTCGGCAGTAACAGCACGCCATTTTTGGGCACCTTCCGAGTTCATGATCATCACAACTTCGGGGCTGCCTTTTTGGTTAACATCGGCTCTTGCATCGGTAATTACACTACCAGAAAGTACCGGGCCGTTTTCGGCGCCGCTTAATTTAATGGCGTATAAAGCAAATGCTTTTTGTTTGGCATCCTTCATGGGTTTTACATCCCAAAGGAATTTCATATTGCGTGGGATAGCCGATTGCGCAAGTTTGCTATGCAGGTAGCTGTTAACCTTGGCGGTATCTTTTAATAAAGCATAGCCAACAACAGGACCGGTACCTAATTGCTGCTGACCGTTTTGACCTGGATATAAGTTTAGCGACATTACAGACAATAACGGATGTTGCGCAGCCAATTGCGATTTGCCTGCTAAAGCGCTTGCCGAAGTGTCTTTCTCAGCACTTTTTTGAACCTTGCTTAATAACGATCCTGCTTTTTTAGCAGTATCGTTTTTAGCAGCCGCGGTTGCGGTTGTTTTGGCAGTATCGGTTGTTTTAGYGGCGGTTTTGTTTTTTGCGCCAAACAGGTTATCAACAGCTATAATGGTTTGGTAGGCTTCGCTGTTATCAAATGTTTGATAAAACTCCAGCTTTGCCGTTCCTGATAACAGTTTACGAACGCGGTCTGGTTCTTTAACACCAGGCAGCTCAATCAGGATGCGGTTTGAACTGGCCTCTAACTGGATGTTAGGCTGGGTTACACCAAACTGGTTGATACGGGTATTTAAAACCGTGAACGATTGTTTTACTGCGGTGCTGGCCAAATCTCTCAGATAAGCTTCAACTTCGCTGTTTGATGCGTTAAACTTTAAGTGATCCTGGTTATCTTTTGTTGAAAAGATAGCGGCCAGCTTGCCGTCCGGATTCAATTTCTCATACTCGCTTACAAACAGCGCGATATAATCTTTCTGGCTGGTTTTAGCGTCAGCCTGAAGTTTATCGGCGTTTGCCAAAGCCTGGTTGAATGTTGCATCGGGGTTGTTGTTCGCAATTTTGCGTACCAGCTCATCAAGCTGTATCTGCATCGTAACGTTCATACCACCTTTAAGGTCCAAACCTAATGCAAGTTCCCTTTGCAATACGAAAGCGTAAGTGTGTTTGAATATCGGATATACCGGTTGTGTAGACATTGAGTCCAGGTAAGCCTTCTCTTTTTCAGGATTCCCTTTTGCGTATGCCTTGGCATCACTCTCAACTTTTTGGGCCACCCATGTAAAAGACAGCTGGTAGATACACACAACTGCCAGCAGAATGGCGAAAAATTTAATAACCCCTTTACCTTGCATCGAATTTGTAATATGTAATTAATTAGTTTATAAGCTATTTTTAATAAGACGGCAAATCTAATAAAATTTCGCAAGCAGAAAATTTTAAATTAAAACAAATTGATGACAAAAAATGTTAGCGACGCTCCAGTGTGATAAACGAATAGCTATACTTGTTTTTGTCATCAGGCTCAAAATTTTCTCTTTGCGTTTCCTGCCAGTCTTCTGTGTTTAACTCAGGGAAAAAGGTATCACCATCAAATTCCTGGTTAATTATGGTGAGATATATGCGGTTTGTGAGCGGGATGGCCTGTCTGTAAATTTCGGCACCACCTACAATAAATACTTCATCCTCGCCTGCACAAAGCGCCAATGCCGCTTCAATTGATTTTACAACCTCGCAACCTTCAATTATGATATCCTGGCGGGTAATCACAATATTCCTGCGCCTTGGTAGCGGTTTACCCACCGAATCGAAAGTTTTGCGGCCCATGATAACGGTATGCCCCGTGGTAACATCTTTAAAATGCTTTAAATCATTGGGTAGGTACCAAAGTAATTTATTGTCTTTACCGATGGCGTTGTTTTTGGCTATAGCCACTATAATACTTACGATCATTTGTTTTTTGTGATGATTTTTTCTGACAGCCACAATTTAATTTCGTCGAACTTTAATTGTCCGGTACTTGCAGCAATTGTTATGTCGTATTTTTCGTCCTCTGATGCCTCTATATCACAATCAAAACTTAATAACATTAGTCTAAGTAGCGTGTAGGCAGTTCTTTTGTTACCATCGATAAAAGGATGGTTAATAATTAAGCTCTCGAAAA
Source organism: Mucilaginibacter sp. P4_D1 (assembly GCF_056401935.1). NCBI lineage: Bacteria > Pseudomonadati > Bacteroidota > Sphingobacteriia > Sphingobacteriales > Sphingobacteriaceae > Mucilaginibacter > Mucilaginibacter sp. P4_D1. Next base: position 18,706 of record NZ_JBFUIJ010000005.1, on the reverse strand, counting down.
TAGCGGCAGCTTTGTCAATAGGTTCTGGGTACAAGTCAATGCCGTCAAAAGTTGCATATGGCCGGGCAATTGTTGCTTCCAGGCCTCCCTGGTCTCTCACACCTTCGCCACCGCCAAAATTTTTAATTAATTGGGAGTGAATATATAAAACTGATTGTATAGAGATCATTTGGCTAAGCGCTCCAATAAACCTTTATCCTCGCTCATGATCTTTTTTAAATTATTATCGAGGGTGGATTGTTCAAACGGATGTGTTTGAAATTGTTTTACAAAATTCAAAACATCTGCCAATGCCGTTTCGGGCATATCATTCAATGCTTTTTGTATTTCTTCTTTTATCTGAACCGCAGTCATAGCCAAATCTACAAATTTTTAATTTCCCAATCCATCCAAACAATCCCACGTCTCAAAAATTCTCACCAATGACCAATGACCAATGACCAATGACCAATGACCAATGACCAATGACTATTATACAGCCACCACACCCTTAATATGCGGATGCGGATCATAATTTTCCAACGTAAAGTCTTCAAATTTAAAGCCGAAGATATCCTTCACGTCCGGGTTAATCTTCATAGTTGGCAGCGGGCGGGGCTCGCGGCTCAATTGAAGGTTAACCTGTTCCAGGTGATTGTTATACAGGTGGGCATCGCCAAGCGTATGGATGAAATCGCCATAATCCAGGTCACAAACCTGTGCCACCATCATGGTTAGCAGGGCGTATGATGCAATGTTGAAAGGCACACCTAAAAATATATCGGCACTGCGTTGATACAATTGACATGACAGTTTGCCTTTTAATTCCCCCTTCAGGGGATTAGGTGGCTCCACGTAAAACTGGAACAGGCTATGGCAAGGTGGCAATGCCATCTGGTTCACTTCTGCTACATTCCAGGCAGAAACAATCATGCGGCGCGAATCCGGGTTGTTTTTTATCTGGTTAATTACCTGGGCTATCTGGTCAATATGACCACCATCAGGCGTTGGCCAGCTGCGCCATTGCACACCGTATACAGGGCCAAGGTTACCATCGGCATCGGCCCATTCGTCCCAAATTCGTACGCCATTTTCTTTCAGGTAACGGATATTGCTATCGCCGCTTAAAAACCATATCAACTCATGGATGATTGATTTAAGGTGCAGCTTTTTGGTGGTCACCATCGGGAAACCATCTTTAAGGTTGAAACGCATCTGGTAGCCAAACACACTTACTGTACCGGTACCCGTCCTGTCATGCTTTTGCGCGCCGGTTTCCGATACATGCTTCATCAAATCAAGATACTGTTTCATTTTTTAGTTCATTAGTTCAGTGGTTCATTAGTTCATTGGTCTTTTCTGTCGGTTTGCCCGTATTAGCATTAGTTGCGATATCGCGTTTAAAATCAGCCTTGTAAAAATCAAACATGCAAATTCAACGCTATCCTACCAATGAACTAATGAACCAGTGAACCAATGAACCAACCACAAAGGAAAATAAATAAGACTAACTATCCTAAATATGTGTAAAAATACAGGTTTGTTAATCATTCCTAATCAATAGGAAGATGATAACTTTACGGCGCGACAATTATGTCCTTTTTAATTTAAGACGAGACAGGGTAGGCCGGGGATTTATCAAAAGTTAATAACCACTCATCCAATCAACCACTCACTAAAAATATGATCCTTTTTCCCAACGCAAAAATTAACATAGGCCTGAATATTACCGAACGCCGCCCGGATGGTTATCATAACCTGGAAACCATTTTTTATCCTATTGCCATAAAAGATGCGCTGGAAGTAGTTGAGAGTGATGAGCTTACTTTTACCTCGTCAGGGCTTGATATTCCTGGCAGGGCCGAGGATAACCTTTGTGTAAAAGGCTACCACATGCTTAAAAAAGACTTCGATTTACCGCTGGTAAGCATTCATCTGCATAAAAACATTCCGATAGGAGCCGGATTGGGCGGAGGATCGGCTGACGCGGCTTTTTTTATCAGGCTAATGAATGAGCAGTTTAACCTTTGCCTTTCGGTAGATGAAATGACAGGCTATGCCCGCCGCCTGGGGGCCGATTGTGCCTTTTTTATCGAAAATAAACCCGTTTTCGCATTTGAGCGGGGGGACGAATTTGAAACCATAAAACTCGACTTATCGGCTTACAAAATTGTACTGGTAATGCCCGATATTCATATTTCTACTTCAGAAGCCTTCAGCGGCATAAAACCAACCCCGGTTAAAGATTCCTTGCTGGAATTGATCACCGAACCCATCACCGAATGGAAAAAGCATATCAAAAACGATTTTGAAACGTCTATTTTTAAAAATCATATCGAGATCCGCGGCGTTAAAGCTGCGTTATACCAGGCTGGTGCTATTTATGCCAGTATGAGCGGGAGCGGAGCCTCGGTATTCGGAATATTTGACCACACGCCCGATCTGGGGTTTTTAGAAACGGATAACGAAGTGTTTTACCTGTAGCGTTTAGTCAATAATACCAAGTCGTAAGTATAAAGTTGAATTTTTTCTTTTTTGGCTCAGAACTTAAGACCTGGGGCTAAAACAGCATAGACCCCCTTTTTATTTATGGGTAAACAGTACAAATTTACACGCTCCATTTTATATTTCAAAACAGCCTTTTATTCATACATAAATACGTAAAAACAAGTAATAAATCCCAACTTTTCAGCAATAAATGCACTATTTATTAATACAAATGGTGCATTTATTTACACAAAAATAAAAGGAAGTTTTTTGCGCAAAAATTCGGAGAAAACAGCCTGAAAAACCGGGTGCCTAAATCTTTAAAACTACCGGGTTCGCCACAACTCCATCCTTATGTCTGGGGGCTAAATTAAAACAGCCAGTAAAATAATTGAAAATAGTTAATCATACAATTCGCGATAAAACCAGTTTTGTCTTATCTCTTGATGCTAACCTCTTCACTCTATTTTAAAGCACTATCCGTTTACCTTCTTTTATCGATCTTTTGGCTGCATCCAAAATCTGCATCACTATCATATTATACCTTAATGACGACCGGTCGTTATGCGATTTAATGGGGTTTTTAAGTGCTGCGGTAAAATAGGGTACCGGTGCGTCGGCCGGTGCGGGTAAGGCCGGTGCTTTAAAACTGTGCACGCTATTGTTAACTCTTATTTCAACGCTATCTTTATCAAAGGTGTGGATATAGCCTTTGGCGCCAAATATCTCCATGTCTTTGATGCCGTAAGGCCAGTTCCATGATGCTTCTATCATGCCGGTGGCGTTAGGGTATTCAACAATAATGGTAGCATCGTCTTCAACCTTGGGGTATACCGATGGCTTGTAATGCCTGGCTACCGCTGTAACCGCTATTGGCCGTTGCCCCTGCATCAGCCAGGTCATCATATTGGCGCCATAGCAGCCAAAGTCATTTAGTGCACCTGCGCCGTTAAGTATGGGGTCTGTTAGCCAGCTCAAAAAATCTTCGCTGCAACCAATCTCGCGCGGGCCCTGGTGACCATCGTGAAACACCATTTTGCGGATGATGCCTACGCTATCTGTTTTAACGGTATTATAAGCGCTTTGTACCGATGGGTACCAGGTAGTTTCATAATTGGTAAGCAGGTTGATGTAATATTTAAGCGCCAGGAATTCCATGCGCCGGGCTTGTTCAAGCGTGGCAGCCAAAGGTTTCTCAACCATTACCGAAATGTGTAGCGGTGCACAGGTTTCTACCACATCTATATGTTTGCCAACGGCGTTGTAACCTAAAACAATTACAGGTTTGCGGGCCAGGCACATGGTTTTTAAATCTTCAAAAAACAACGAATCGGGTACGCCATACATTTTACCATACTTGGCCCAAAGGTTTTTATCCGGCTCGGCAATGCCAACAATATTTACGTTGCCGTTGCGGTATTCGTTTAGTATCAGGTGTATATGGTCATGGTTTAGGCCGGCTATGCCTACTTTTGGCCCGGTGGGTATTTTTTTCACCGGGATGGTGTCCTTCTTTGTTAAAGCGGTATCCTTTCCAAGCTTCTTTGCTGTATCTGGCGGCAACGCCTCCGGCTTATTGGGCACCATCGGTGTAGTAGGGGTAGGGATGGTTGTTTGCGCCATGGCAAAAGCTGCGCAGCTAAAAAAAAGCAGGGTAAAAAAGAATTTAACCCCATGGTTGAACATTGTTTTCATAGTAATATCGGTAGATAATTGTTCGCAAACTTACTAAAAGGCCCATCTAAATCTCGCCAATACTATTAAGTTAAGCGTTTTTTCGCGGAAAGACGCAGAGCCGCAAAGTGATTTGCTTTTTTTTCCTTAGCGCCCGGGCGTCTTCGCGCGAAACTGAAATTTTAATATTTTCCGTCACTTAATAGCATTGTAAATACTCCCCCGGATGGGAACACTTTAACTTCACCTCCAATTAAACTGCGAAGGTGAACATCTGAAATTAAAATAACGAAGGGTTGCCCCCAAGTTTTATTTTGCCCAAATGTTTATAAGCGCTCTCGGTGCACTCGCGGCCACGGGCCGTGCGCATCAAAAAGCCTTCCTGTATTAAAAATGGTTCGTAAACTTCTTCAATGGTACCCTCATCTTCGCCAACGGCGGTGGCTATGGTTTTTAGCCCAACGGGGCCGCCTTTAAATTTATCAATAATGGTGCTCAATATTTTGTTATCCATTTCGTCCAGGCCATGCTCATCAACATTAAGGGCGTTTAGGGCATATTTGGCTATGGCGGTATCAATATTGCCATCACCTTTTATCTGGGCAAAATCACGTGTGCGGCGCAATAGCGCATTGGCTATACGGGGCGTACCACGGCTGCGGCGGGCAATTTCATAAGCCCCCTCATCGGTAATAGGTGTTTTTAGGATAGATGACGAGCGCAGTACAATGGTGGTAAGCAATTTGGCGTCATAATACTCCAGCCGGGCATTAATACCAAACCGGGCCCTTAAAGGCGCGGTAAGCAGGCCCGAACGGGTGGTGGCCCCTACCAGGGTGAATGGGTTGAGTGATATTTGTACAGACCGGGCGTTGGGGCCGCTCTCCAGCATAATATCTATCTTAAAGTCCTCCATTGCCGAGTATAAATACTCTTCAACCAGGGGGCTTAAACGGTGTATTTCGTCAATAAAAAGAATATCGCCTGTTTCCAGGTTGGTAAGCAGGCCCGCCAAATCGCCGGGTTTATCCAATACGGGGCCCGATGTTATCTTGATGCCAACACTCATTTCGTTGGCGATGATGTGCGAGAGCGTGGTTTTGCCCAGTCCCGGAGGGCCGTGCAGCAATACGTGGTCAAGCGCTTCGCCACGCTGGCGGGCTGCCTGTACAAATATTTTTAAGTTAGCTAATATTTTATGCTGACCGGTAAAATCCTCAAACTGCTGCGGACGTAAAACTTTTTCGATATCACGCTCGGTATTGCTGAGGCGTTCCGGTGCCGGATCAAGGTGCTCGTTCATTACCAACGAAATTAGTTTTTTTATTTCGGATTTCGGAATTGGGATTTCGGATTTGTCATTCGGGGAATTTAAAATTGGGGAGTTGAAATCCAAAAATCTTCAAATAAATAAATCCGAAATCGAACATCCCCAAGAAATATCGGATTTCGGAGTTGGGATTTCGGATTTGGAACGGCAGGTGGAATAGAAATCTAAAATTAAAATAAATCCGAAATCGAACATCCCAAATCCGAAATCAAGATCATCCCTCAGGGTATTTCCTGAAAATGCTGTTGATTTTCATTTTTATCACACCAAAAATGGCTTCGCCAAATATGCCCGACGACATTTTGGATGTGCCAAGGGTGCGGTTGATGAATATAATGGGTACTTCTACCAGTTTAAAGCCATGTTTAACGGTAGTGTATTTCATCTCGATCTGGAAGGCGTAGCCCACAAACTTTATCTTATCAAGCTGGATGGTTTCCAGTACCTTGCGTTTGTAGCACATAAATCCGGCTGTTGAATCTGCAACGTCTATCCCTGTAATAAAACGCACGTATACCGATGCAAAGTAACTCATTAGTACACGGCTCATGGGCCAGTTTACCACGTTTACGCCAGTACTGTAGCGTGAGCCGATAGCTGCATCGGCGCCATCAATACAGGCTTGCCGCAGTTTTAGCAAATCATCCGGATTGTGCGAGAAATCGGCATCCATTTCAAAAATATAGTCGTAATGGCGCTCAATAGCCCATTTAAAGCCATGAATGTACGCAGTGCCTAAGCCTTGTTTCCCCGCCCGCTCTACTATAAAAAGCTGCTCGGGGTATACGTTCATTAAATTTTTTACAATAATGTTGGTGCCATCCGGCGATCCGTCATCGATGATGAGCAAATGAAAATCATGCGGGAGGGAAAATATTTTGCGGATCATCCGCTCAATATTCTCCTTCTCGTTATAAGTAGGTATAATTATAATACTATCTGGCACGCGCTATTTCTGATGTTTGATGAAATAAAACACAAAACAACGGATTTTATTATACAATTGGGTTATCAGGATGAATTGGAGTTACTTTATCGTCATGAATATCCAGTCCTTTTGCCAGTACTTCATCTACCAAATAAGCTTTTTCCTTTAATCGTGGGCTTACAAAAAGAAATACCACAAAAAAGGCAAGGCAGATGCCTGTGAACAACCAAAAGAAAGATGCGCCGGTATAACGGGCGAAATAACCATGGTTTGCAATGCTGTTATTAACAATAGTGTTGAAGAACGACCCTACCGAATAAGTAAAATACCAGATAGCAGTCATGGTGCTCTTCATAGATACAGGCGATTGCGTATACGCGTACTCCAGGCCTACCAATGAAACCAATACTTCGCCTGCTGATAATACGGCATAGGCAAAAATCTGCCACCAAACAGATGGGTGCAGGCCTTTATCAACTTTTTCCTGTAATAAAGCAATTATTAAAAAACTGCCTGCGGTAACCAATAAACCAAAGCCTATTTTACGAAGCGGGGTGAGCTTTAAGCCCAGTTTAGTTGCCAGTGGATACAACAAGAAATTGAAAAGCGGTATCATTGCCAACAGGAAAACTGCGTTTACTGTTTGTATTTGAGATGGAAGAATTTTCCATCCGAAAACACCTAAGTTTAAATCGAGGTGAACAGATTGTAACACCCATTCGGCACTATTCATATCCCATAACGACCAAAAAACCGGGATAAAAGCAAATACAGCCATAATGCGCCAAACAGCTTTAATGCCATCCACTTTATCATACCCGTATTTGGCTTCGGCTTGTTCCCAGGCTGTTCCCGGCGCTTTTGGGCTTAGCTTACACATTAACGTGTAAAAGCTTACCGATACAAAATTATCTTTATTAATGCCCTTGGCCGGGAGCTTTACATAGCTTTTACGGCCCAAGAAAAATATTAAAGTGGCCAGTGCCATCAAAATACCCGGTACACCAAATGCCCAGGCAGCGCCAAATTTATCGTAAATTAAAGGGATCAGGAACAAACTAACCATAGATCCCGCATTGATACTGAAGTAAAACCAGCTGTAAATGGTACTCATCAGGTGCTGATTGCTGTGGTCAAACTGATCGCCAACGTTGGCAGATACGCATGATTTAATGGCGCCTGCCGAAAATGCTATAATAATTAAGCCGGTTTGGAAGCCGGCCAGGTTGGTATCAAACATTGATAAAAGGAAGTGTCCGATGGTATAAATAAGCGACCCGATGAGGATAACGCGGTATTTGCCAAAAAACCAGTCGGCAAGGATAGCGCCAAGCAGGGGGGTAGCATAAACCAGCGTGGAGAACATGTGGTTGATACTGTTGGAGTGGGCGTTGGCTTCAACAGAATTTTCATGACTAAAAAACTGGTGAACTAAAAAAACAGCCAGGATACTCCGCATTCCGTAAAAACTGAAACGCTCTGCAAATTCATTGCCTATAATGAATGGTACTGCCCTTGGAATTTTACCTATCGATCGTGATTGTGCTGCTGTTTTTTCCTGCATTTATTTGTCAACTTAAAGTTTTGCTAAAGTAGTATAAATCTTTTAAATCAGAATTTTATACCGAAAGTGTTACAAGCTATCTGTGGATTGTTTTGATTATTAGTTGGTAACGTGGCTATAATTCTAAAATTAATGTGATGTTGGAACAAGCTTTTTATCGCGTGCTGCTTGTTTTTTAGGGTCGACATACTGGGGATCGACCGCATTGCTTGAATTATCGGGTACGTTGCGCATATCCAACTGTTCTACATACACCCAGTGCCCATTCTTTAATTTATAGCCATCGTAAGTAAGGTCGGGCCCAAAGGTTTCGGGCTTGTTTTTTTCTTTGGCATCCGGCGGGGCAAGGTGATCAAACACAATGAGATTTTGCTCGGGCACGTATCTTAACAGCATCGAGGCCTGGCGGGAATATTCAAACACTACACGGTGGCGTGTTTTGCCGTTGCCATCAAACACTGGCATGCCAAATACCGGCCCTGCATCATTAAATGAAAGCACATCAATAACTTTTTTGGTCGATTTTACCGTGTTACCCTTCCAGCCTAACAAAATGTAGTAGGTTTTGGCGCCATAAACGGGCACTATTTTATAATACTGCGCGCCCAGCCACTTGCGGTTGTTAACAACGGAGTCTTCGGGGGCCTTAAAAAAAGGCGAGTAATCTTCTAGTGGGTACATTTTTAAAAAGCCGCCGGTATTCATTTGTATGGTGCCATAAAAACGGTAGCTGCCATCCTCGTTCATAATAGGCCAGGTAAAAATACGGAAGCGATTATCGGGCGAATTGATGATGCTGATGGTTTTTACAGAATCGAAGTGGTACAGGAACGAGTTGGGTACTTTTAACGCGCTAACCATCGTTTTAATAAACTTATAGTTGGCATTTTTCCGCACCAGGTCGGTTTCGTCGTTAATAAATGTTTTACCTAAGGTTTTTAGGGTGTCTTCGTAAAGTTTCAACTGTTTAATATGCGCGTTCTCGTCAGAGTGCTGCGCATAGGTATGGATACTCAATAAAAGCGCGGGGAGAAATAGGAGAAGCTTTTTGATCACGGTGTTAATATGATTTTGTTCTAATATAACTATAATTTATAAATCTGTTGTTGCAGAGTGCGATGCAATCTCAGCATAGATTGATAGGTAAACATAACCTGGGATTGCTTCGTGCTTTATAATGATATAACTGTAAGTTGTTGATTATTAAAGTTATTTTTCAACGTAGAGACGCAATATTTTGCGTCTCCCACATGCAAATCCAAACTTGCAAATTCATTTGTCTGGCGGGAGACGCAAAATATTGCGTCTCTACAACAGTCCCATTTGCAGCCATGTTATCACTTTTTTCCCGCAATGACGCGGATATAATAAACCTCTTAACGTAAATTTTCGATAACCATTGCGCTGGCGCCGCCGCCGCCGTTACAAATTCCGGCCGCACCAAATTTGCCCTGGCTTTGTTGTAATACGTTAATTAAGGTAACAATGATTCGCGCACCCGATGCGCCCAGCGGGTGGCCTAATGAAACTGCACCGCCATTTACGTTAACTTTTGCGGGATCAAGCTTTAATAATTGGTTATTAGCAATAGCTACAACAGAGAAGGCCTCGTTTATCTCGAAAAAGTCGATTTGATCTGACGACAAACCAGCTTTGTGTAATGCTAATGGGATGGCTTTTGATGGGGCAGTAGTAAACCATTCGGGCGCCTGCTGCGCATCGGCATAGGATACAATACGGGCAAGCGGTTTAATGCCCAACTTATCAGCTTTTTCCCGGCTCATTAATACTAAAGCCGCCGCGCCATCATTTAGGGTTGATGCATTGGCAGCGGTTACCGTGCCATCTTTTTTAAATACGGGTTTTAGGAAAGGAATTTTGTCAAACTTAACGGCTTTAGGTTCCTCGTCATCTGTAAACATCGTGACATCGCCTTTTTTATCTTTTAGTTCAACAGGGGTTATTTCATCCTTGAACTTGCCCACAGCCTGGGCTTTTTGTGCGCGATTGTATGATTCAATGGCAAATGCATCCTGGCCTTCGCGGCTGATGTTACAATCAACGGCGCAAAGCTCGGCTGCCGAGCCCATGTGGTAGTCGTTATATACGTCCCAAAGACCATCTTTTACCAGGCCATCAATAATTTGCCCGTTGCCTAAGCGATAGCCGTTACGAGCTTTATCCAGGTAGTAGGGCACATTGCTCATACTCTCCATGCCCCCGGCAACCACAATATCATTTTGGCCAAGGGCTATGCTTTGTGCAGCAAGCATAATAGCTTTCATGCCCGAAGCGCAAACTTTATTAACCGTAGTGGCTGGCAAATAGGGTAGGCCGGCAAATATTGCAGCCTGGGTAGCCGGAGCCTGACCCAAATTGGCCGACATTACATTACCCATATAAACTTCCTGAACCTGATCTGGCTTCAGCCCGGCCTTTTCAACTGCCGATTTGATTACCAGCGCCCCAAGTTGCGTTGCGCCTATAGTGGCTAAGCTACCACCGAAACTACCTATAGGCGTACGGGTGGCGGCTACTATTACTACTTCTCTCATGTGTCCCTCATTAAAATTGGTAGGGCAAATTTAGTTATTTTGAGGAGAGTTAAAAGCTATGCATGCATAATAAACAGTTGCGATGGGGTTTTGTACGGGTTGTTCGTTTTCAATTAGCTTCTACATAACTCTTGCTAAGGGCCATCGGCCCGGCGCATATTGTAGCCACGGGTTTCAACCCGTGGATGATTGGCCAAAGGATAACAAAGAGTGCCATCGGCACGGCCCATATTTTAGTGTAAATCCGGGTATTTTCATTTTGTTCAAACGATATATACGCTTTGCTCATATGTATCGAACCTACGGCTCTCCATCATTTTCTTCGTTTTTTCCACGGGTTAAAACCCGTGGCTACAAGATTGGCCGAGGCTACGCCTCTAATTCGCGTTGATCAAGCCCGGATGTGTCAACAAAATATATCTTTAGAAACTGATCAGCAGCGACATGGATGTTACCGATACAAAGCGTTGTAGAAACTGTCTACAAACAGGTAGCCTCTAACAGGCAGCTTAAAAGGGTATTATTTTGTAAAGGTCAACCGTTTGCAGCTGAAAAAGTTTAAAAGCAATCTCCCTGGCATAATAATAGTTTAGTAAGAACTCTGCTTTCTTCTACCTTTAAGAATCAAAAGATGCTGCGCAAGAAAACTAAGTAACGTGATTTTCTCTTCTGTAATATCGTCATCAATAACCGTAATAGTGTTTGTCATGGAAAACAGGGCGTTTTTTATGTGAATCAAACTGCCTGAAATATTTGATTTCCATTGGTAGGTGTTTGACGATAAATCAGCTTTCGAAAAAATAGCTGTAAATCCATCTGTCATAGCTAACGATGGTGGTTGATGCAGGTAGTTATAACCAACAATTATTTCCCCCAAAAACAAATCGGTGTTATCGTAAATTATGATCTGAGCGTTTCCGAATGGTTCAAAATCATAACCTAATCTCCAGTCGCCATAATATGAACCTATTTCTGCTGTTTCCCGCGCCAGGCCGTCGTAGGTTAATTTACCAAAGTTGTTCTGGTGATCTGTCAAAACATATTCGCCATTAAACAAATCCTGTCTGATTAAATATAAAGTCTTACGATCTTTTATTTTTTGAAAATCCATTACTCCTTTTTTTTCTTCGCCCCTTTTTTGCGCACAAGCAGCGCCTGCTGCATCAGGTATTCTATTTGTCCGTTGGTGCTTCTGAATTCTTCGGCAGCCCAGGCTTCCAGTTCCTTTAATACATCGGGATTAATGCGTAGTACAAATGCCTTTTTCTCAGCCATATCAACCCCCGGTTCCTGCCGCGGCTGCGGCCTGTGCTTGTTTTATTAAAATTAAATTCACGCCTAATAATACCAGCAACGGCATATCGGGCAAGGCTTTCAGTTTATCCAGGTCTACCGATACTTCAAATGGTTTTTTAAAACCCCAAACAGCGGCTTTTACGCTTAAAATATCGCCATATTGATCGCTCGTTAAGCTAAACGTCCGGGTAAAAAGCTTTTTATATGCGTACACAGCTTCAAAGCCATTGTTCATACTCAGTTTTACCTTACGGGATAATATTTCGGGAGTTACGGCACCCAGCTCAATCTCATTAACATCCTTTATCAATAAAGTGCGGCTAAAAATGGCTTTGCGCTTAATGATCCATGTTTTTTGTGCCGACTCCAATATCGTAGTGGTTTTCCAAATGCTGGCATGGCTTAGCTTACCATAACTAAACTGACCATCGCTAAGTTCAAAGGATGGCCTGAAAAAGCCGTTTTTTATGATGATAAGCTGGTTGGTGCGTAGCTGGTCAAAACTTCTAAATTGCTCCATATTATTAATGATATAAGGTGCCTGTATTTACAACGGGGTTAACGCTCCTGTCGCCGCATAGTACAACCAGCAGGTTGCTGACCATAGCTGCCTTCTTTTCTTCGTCAAGCTCTACAATATTTTTTTCTGATAGCTTGTTCAGCGCCATCTCCACCATGCCTACAGCGCCCTCAACAATAAGCCTGCGGGCTGCAATAATGGCCGAAGCCTGTTGTACCTGTAACATAGAGTGTGCAATTTCGGGCGCATAGGCCAGGTGCGATATTCGTGCCTCCAGCACTTCAATACCGGCGCGGTCGAGCCTTTCATTTAACTCTTTTTCCAGCAAGAGGCTTACCTGCTCGGCGCCGCCGCGTAAGGTAATGGTGGCTGTTTCGTCCTCGAGGTTATCATAGGGGAATGAATTGGCCAGGTGCCTTACAGCAGCTTCGCTTTGTATATTTACATACTGGATGTAATTTTCGACCGCGAATACGGCGCTGGCGGTATCCTTTATCTGCCATACAATTACCGCAGCAATTTCAATTGGGTTACCAATGCTGTCGTTAACTTTTAATTGCTGCCCGTTAAGGTTAAATGCCCTTAACGAAACTTTTCTTTTTACAGTAAAAGGGTTTACCCAAAAAAAGCCATCTTTTTTTACTGTGCCCACATATTTACCAAAAAGGGTAAGCACTTTTGATTCGTTGGGGTTTACTATAACCAGGCCGGGTAGTATAAAAACAAAACCCAGCACGCCTAATATGGCGCCTATTGGCTCTTCGCCAATAAATAAGCAAACAGCGGCTACAGCCAATACAACAAGCAGCAGGGCAAAAGCCGCAAAGCCAGAGGGAGGATTGATGGTTTTTTCGGAGTTCATGGTGATTTAGTCTGATTTTAAAATGATATCACAAAGATATCATTTTTTATTTTGTAAAAACAAATAGAAATAGAGTCAAGAGGTTAGAATCAAGAATTAAGACAAAAAAATGCACGGTTTGAGAAATCAGGCGTGATGTAAATAAAGTTAGGCAATATGCTCCGCTTATATTCCGGTCTTGATTCTTGACTCTTGATTCTCAACTCTCATTCTTAACTCTACTTCAAAAAACTTATTTTTGTACGGTTAATTACATACATGGCAAAACTATCTACCTCGCGGCAAAAAGCCTTAATGCGCAAATATGCCCGCAACGTTAAGTTTTTGATGATGCTGTTGTGCATCTGCCTTATCGTTTTCTTTTTACCCAAACAGGCTAAATTTAGTTATGAGTACGAAAAAGGACGCATCTGGAACCAAAAGGACCTGGTATCGCCCTATAATTTCGCTATCCTGAAAACGCCCCAGGAAATTGATAACGAGAAGAAAACTGCCTACGAAAGCATCACCCCGGTATACCAGCTTGATGCTGCGGCGGGAGGCCAGCAGATAGACGGCTTTAAAACCGATTTGGAAATCAAGTGGCATAACGCGGGGATTAATGATAAACTTAAATCGAAGTATATTGATGCCGGGATAGCCTTGTTAACAAATTTGTATGAAACAGGCATTTTAAAACTCAATGATAAATACCTGCAACATGCCAACAACTATGCCATTACTATTTTAAATAAAAACGTAGCAACGGATAAAAATACCAATACCCTTTTTACCAGGGAAAGTGCCCTGGCTTATTGCGATAAAGTATTGAGTAAGCGAACAGATATTGACAGGGCTTTTATGCTCGATTTGCTGCAAAACCGCATCCAGAATAATTTAAGCTATGATGATAACCTTACCGTAAGGCTTGAAAAAGAAGTGTACGACGGCCTGTCTATCACCCGCGGAATGGTGCAAAAAGGCGAGGTAATAGTTTATAAAGGCTCCATTATTAACGACGATGTTTATCAAAAACTTGAATCGTACAAAAAAGCTTTTGAAAATAACGCCCGCGTAAACGGCAACCGCATATTGGTGTTGCTGGGGCAGTTTTTGCTGGTATCCATAGCCATATCATTGCTCATGATATTCCTTTACCTGTTTCGTAAGGATATTTATGCTGATAACCGCCTGGTAAGTTTAATATTGTTGGTAATTACTGCCATGCTGGCTACACTGTCGGCCGCTATTAAATTCCAGTTTCCGGTAAACCTGTATTACATACCGTATTGTATAGTGCCAATTATCATTCGTATTTTGTTTGATACCCGCCTGGCGCTTAATATTCATTTGCTGGTGGTTTTAATTGCCGGCTTTTTTGTACCCAATAGCTTTGAGTTTGCTTACTATGAAATAACCGCCGGGATGGTGTCTATCTATAGTATCAAAAACCTTATCCGCCGCGAGCAGTTCCTCATTTCGGCCGGGATTATTGTGTTTACCTACTTTGTGGCTTTCCTGGGAATCTCGTTTATCAGGGAAGGTACTTTCCTGGAGATTGACTGGATGGATTTTCTACCTTTTGTGGTGAGCGTGCTGCTTACCCTGCTGGCCTACCCAATGATTTATATATTTGAGAAGATATTTTCGCTTACGTCAGATATTACGCTTATCGAGCTTACAAATACCAACGCGCCTTTATTGCGCGAACTGGCGTTTACAGCACCCGGTACCTTTCAGCATTCGTTACAGGTAGCCAATTTAGCCGAGAATGCCATTTACAGTATAGGCGGCAATGCATTATTGGTTAGGGCCGGCGCCTTGTACCACGATATTGGTAAAATGGAAAATCCGCTGTTTTTTATTGAAAACCAAACCTCGGGTTTTAACCCCCATGATAAGTTGCCTTATGAAGAGAGTGCGCAGGTAATTATCCGTCACGTAAGTAAAGGAATTGAGATGGCCCGTAAAGCCAACCTGCCCGAAGTTATTATCGATTTTATCCGCACCCACCATGGTAATACCCGGGTTGACTATTTTTACCAGTCTTCATTGAAGAATTTTCCCGAAAAATTCATCAACGAGAACATTTTTAGGTACCCCGGGCCCATTCCTTTCACCAAAGAGGCCGGTGTTTTGATGCTTGCCGACTCGGTTGAGGCTGCTTCGCGCTCATTAAAGGAGCCTGACGAAGAATCGATAAGTGTTTTGGTAGATAGGATTGTAAAATACAAGCTGGATCAGAACCAGTTGAAGGACAGTAATATAACCCTGAAAGATATAGAAACTATTAAAGAAATATTTAAGCGAATGCTGATGAGCATTTACCATGTGCGGATAGATTATTAAAAATCCGAACTTTTTTTTTGATGGGAAACATGAATTACTATATTTGCAATCCCGAAAACGGGGGACAAGTTTAAAAAATACTGGTGAGGTGCCTGAGAGGCCGAAAGGATCAGTTTGCTAAACTGACGTACGGGAAACTGTACCGAGGGTTCGAATCCCTCCCTCACCGCTGATTGAATAGTTAAAAAACACCAAAAGCCTGTAAATCACATATTTACAGGCTTTTTTGTTGCCATGAGTTAACCAAAACATACACGAATTCGCAAAGAAAATGAGCGACATCCATGGCGTCTTTTTTTCATCAAAAAAAGACGCCACGTAAATGATATAATAATCTGATTTACAACATGTTCAATCATTAAACATCTTGACTTTTTGCCGCTGCATTTCGATATTTATTCACTTAAAAATCTATCGTTATGTTAGAAAAAAGTTTAGGCTTAATGTTTTTTTTAAAACAGCCAAGAAATTATGATGGGGGAGAAATGTATATCTACCTCAAGATTACTGTAGACGGTGTTTCCAAAGACCTTTCTATTAAACGTTCATGGCTTCCTTCCAGATGGAATTCAAAAGGAAACCGTGCCATCGGCAATAAAGAAGATGCAAAAGTACTTAACGAGTTCCTTGATGTTATGCAAAATAAAGCATATGATGCCAGGAAGCATTTGATCGACCGGGGTAAAGTGGTAACAGCTTTAGCAATAGTAGAATTGTTATCCGGGATTAATGAGCGGAAATGGATGTTGCTATTGTTGTTCGAAGGGCATAACAAAGACTTAAAGAAAATGATTGGTAAAGGTGTCGCTAAAGGGACTTATACCAATTTTAACACATCCTATAAACACACTTGCAAATTTATTAAGGTCATCTATAAAGTTGATGATATGAATATCCGCTCACTGGACTTGGAATTCATTAAGAAGCTATATAACTGGTATCGTACAGATATAGAACTCAATCATAATTCAGCATTGAAAAACATCGCCAATATGAAAAAGATTGTATTGGATTGCGTGGATAACGGATGGCTGGTAGGGGACCCATTCGCCAAGTTTGAGATGACAAGAGAAGATGTTGATACAATATATCTGGACAAAGAGGAAATTCAGCGAATTACATCAAAAAGTATCCAGAATGAACGACTGTCTCGGGTAAGGGATTTGTTCGTTTTTTGCTGTTTTACCGGTCTTTCTTTCATCGATGTAAAGCAGTTAAAACGTTCCGAAGTAACCCTGGCCCATAACAGCGAACTCAGAATTAATAAGAACAGGCAAAAAACAGGAACACCGTCAGCGATTCCACTATTGCCAATAGCGCTTCTGATTTTAAAAAAATACCAGGATGATGAGATGTGTTTAGCAAAAGACATGCTATTACCAGTACTCAGCAATCAGAAGTATAATTCATATTTAAAAGAGATTGCCGATACCTGTAACGTTAATAAGGAGCTTACCTCAAAGATGGCTAGGAACTCGTTTGCGACTACGGTGACCTTAGCAAACAATGTTCCGATGGAAACCATCAGTAAAATGATGGGACATAAGAGTCTAAAGCAAACACAGCATTACGCCAAAGTATTAGCTGTCAAAGTCACCGAGGATATGGTTACGCTGAAGAAAACGTTAGCAAAAAAGAAATTTATTCCTGAACAGCAGATTATGTTAAGTTCGACAATATAGTCGCATCACGCATTAATTAAAGTTTGAGTTATGGAAAATAAGAATGAAGAAATGATGGTTCCTGATGAAGTCATTTCCAATAAAATCTATTATATCAGAGGTCAAAAAGTTATGCTTGACGAAGATCTTGCACAGCTTTACAATGTTACTACCGGCAACTTAAACAAAGCTGTAGCACGCAACATCAAGCGGTTTCCTGATGACTTTATGTTTCGGTTAACGGACGAAGAATTTAAAAACTTGCTATTCCAAAATGGAATAGCAAGTTGGGGTGGCAGAAGACAAGCGCCCAATGCGTTCACTGAGGACGGATTGGCCATGTTGTCTGGTATCCTGTCAAGTGATAGAGCAATACAGGTTAATATTCAAATCATGAGGATTTTTACCCGGTTGCGGCGCATGTTTATTGACAATACAGAGTTGCGCCTTGAAATTGAGAAAATAAAGACAAAATTGGACAACCAGGATAAAAACATGGAAATCGTTTTCCGGTATCTCGACGAATTAATAGAAACTAAAGCTACTAAACAAACACGAAAAGGTATAGGCTACAAACCAAATGAATTTTGAAAAGTAGAGACAGATTCTCACAGGGATGCAGGCAGGGCCGGGGAATAATCCACGACCGCTGCCTGTTCTTCCACTGTGGTCCTAGCGGTGCCCTTGTGCGGTTCTTTTAATGACAATTCTATCGTAAGGTCAAGAAACGCTTTAACGAGCGTACAAAGCTGGTCTGCATCATGATCAATAACCTTATAATTGTCCCTATATCTTGCTTCTGTATAGCTTCCAGCTAGTACCCGAAATAGTCTCATTTCTTCTTTAAAATGACGTTTAAAAAGACGGCCAGGTTCTGCGGAAAAACACTCATAAAGAAACAGCAGGCGATCAATATTGTGAATATCGGCACGATAGCCGGTGTATAACCGGATCAAGCCACGGCAGGCCTGTTCTACTGCCTGGTGCAATAAAAAAGCGACATTATTATAAAACTCTTTTTCATAACACTCATAGGCGCACTCCATAAAGCCGGATGCCATGTTAAACATCCTAGAAAACGCTTCCCCGTCTTTAGAATAACTTTCCTCTATAATTTTATGATCAAATTCACGGATCATGGTAAAACCATCTGAAGTGTATACCAACTCGCCATTTAAACAAGCGTCCACAAAGAACCGGTCATTCTTGTATACCGCCTCCATTACAGTGGAGAGTCCATGCGCAATGATAAATACGCCGGAAAAATGGCTATTTGGATAAAACACACCAAAATGACCCCTTTTGGCCCACTCAAAAAGGCCCCCTTTGCCAGTTGAAAGTGACCACGTTCGCCAAAGCAAAGTGACCCCTCTTGCCAGACGAAAGTGACCCCTTAAAAGAGATTAAAGTAATGTACTGATAGGTTTCTTCGGACAAGGTTTTTGTTTAGCTTTTTAGATAAACAAAAACCAGCGAATACATGTCCAATAAACCGATCAAGATGAATAGATTACGACAGATC